>NZ_JBFAQU010000011.1:0-207432 GCF_040678915.1 Micromonospora sp. NPDC049257 | reverse complement strand
CAGTGATCACCATCACGCACCGCCCGCGTCGTCATCGACGCCGCGTCACTGCCCGCCTCCGGCTCCGACAGGCAGTACGAGAACATCCCCTCACCCGAGGCGACCCGGGTCAGGTACCGCTGCTTCAACTCCTCGGACCCGGCCAGGATCAGCGGCATCGTGCCGAGCTTGTTCACCGCCGGGATCAACGACGACGACGCGCAGACCCGCGCGACCTCCTCGATGACGATCGCGGTGGCCAGGGCGTCCGCGCCGGCACCGCCGTACTCCACCGGGATGTGCGGGGCGTGGAAGTCGGCGGCCCGCAGCGCGTCGTACGACGACTGGGGGAACTCACCGGTCTCGTCGGCCTCGGCCGCGTGCGGGGCCACCTTGGCGGCACAGACGTCGCGGACCGCCTCGCGGACCGCGTCGTGCTCCTCGGGCAACCGGTAGACGTCGAACGTCTGCTCTGCGGCCATGTCGACCCTCCCATTTCACGGCTATCATGCGCAGTCTGTGACGTCCCTCAGGCCGCCGACTGCCGCGGTTGAAGAATAGCCATCGCGACCCCCGTCATGTTACCGACAGGTAGGATCACGCCGCACGGCCCCCGAGAGCGCACAACTACGCTGACCGAACGACAGGTTTTTCCATCGGTGCCCGGCCAGGCGCCGCAGCCGATTGCGACGCAGTGAAGCGCCGCCAGCGCGAGCGGAGAAGACAGGCGTGACGATCCCGTACCCGAACATCCAGCCGGCGCCGACCATCTCCCCGGTGACGCCCCCCTCGGGTGCGCCGCGCCCCCGGGTGACCTTCCTGGGCACCGGCTACCTCGGCGCGACGTACGCCATCTGCTATGCCGAACTGGGCTACGAGGTGCTCGGCTTCGACGTCGACGCCGACAAGATCGCCAAGCTGAACGCGGGCGAGGTGCCGATCCACGAACCGGGCCTCGACGAGCTGCTACGGCGTAACCTGGCCGCCGGCCGGCTGCGGTTCTCGACCGACATCGCCGAGACCGCCGACTTCGGCGACGTGCACTTCATCTGCGTCGGCACCCCGCAGCGCGCCGACGGCATGGGCGCCGACCTGTCGTACGTCGAGGCGTCGGTGACCGCCCTGGCCCAGCAGCTGACCCGCAAGGCGCTGATCGTCGGCAAGTCCACCGTCCCGGTCGGCACCGCCGAGTGGGTGGAGCAGCTCGTCGGCAAGCACACCCCGACCGACCTGGGCGTCGAGGTGGCCTGGAGCCCCGAGTTCCTCCAGGAGGGCTTCGCCGTCGACGACGTGCTGCGCCCCAACCGGATCGTGGTCGGGGTCAAGAGCGAGTGGGCCAACGCCATGCTCTACGCCGCCCACAAGGGCGTCTTCGACCTGGCCGCCACCGAGGACCGGGAGGTCCCGCTGGTGGTCACCGACTTCGCCACCGCCGAACTGGTCAAGGTCGCCGCGAACGCCTTCCTGGCCACCAAGATCTCCTTCATCAACGCGATGGCCGAGGTCTGCGAGGCCAGCGGCGGCGACGTCACCCAGCTCGCCCGCGCCATCGGCTACGACCCCCGGATCGGCAACCGGTTCCTCCAGGCCGGCCTCGGCTTCGGCGGCGCCTGCCTGCCCAAGGACATCCGCGCCTTCCAGGCCCGCGCCCAGGAGCTGGGTGCCGGCGAGGCGCTGCGGTTCCTGCACGAGGTCGACCTGATCAACCTGCGCCGCCGCACCCGGGTCCTCCAGCTCGCCGCCGACCTGCTCGGCCGCCGCTCCGGCCCGGCCGGCCCGGACTTCTCCGGCACCCGGATCGCCGTGCTCGGCGCGACCTTCAAACCCAACACCGACGACGTCCGCGACGCCCCGGCCCTCGCCGTCGCCGCGCTGCTCGCCAAGGCCGGCGCCGACGTGCACGTGTACGACCCGCAGGGCACCGAGAACGCCCGCCGGGTCGCCCCGGAACTGGTCTTCGAGGACAGCGTGAACGACGCGGTCTCCGGGGCCGACCTGGTCTGCGTACTCACCGAGTGGGCCGACTTCCGCAACGCCGACCCGGTGGCCCTCGGCGAACTGGCCGCCGGGCGCAAGGTCGTGGACGGCCGCAACTGCCTCGACGCGGCACTGTGGACCCAGGCGGGCTGGGAATACCGGGGCATGGGCCGCCCCTGACGACACCGGAACGCGTCGGTGCGGGAGGTGACACTCCCGCACCGACGCGTTTTTTGTGCCCCTAACGGAGCGGCAGGTGTCGAAATCCACGCCCGCTCAGGGCATGCTGCGTGGGGACGGCGTCCACAGTGCGGCCGGCCGGGTGGAGGGATGTCGTGGAGAACTTCCAGTGCTCCTCGTGCGGGCGGCAGATGAAGGCGGCGGCCCGCTGCCCCGACTGCGGGGCCGAGCAACCGCAGTGGCGCGAACACCTGGCCGACATCGAACGCTCCATCGCGGAGATGAAGGCACGCGACGCCGAGATCGCCCGCGAACAACGGCAGATCGCCGCGAAGATGCAGGCCGCCCTCTTCCAGCGGGACATCCTCGCCCACGCCGGTGACGAACGCGTCAAGCAGGCCACCCGCCCGCGCCGGGTGCTGCGCCGCAAGCCGGGCCGTCGACCGCCGACCGCCGCCACCGGAGCGCCACCCCGGGTGCCCCGGCAGGGCACCCCGGCCGGTCCGGACGAACCCCCGCTCCCACCGCCGTACCGGACCGCCACCTGGCTGGGCGCGGACAACCCGGAACACCCGGCCGAGGCCTCCTCCCGGGAGGTGCAGAACATCCCACTCGGGCTGGGCGCACTGGTGCTGGCGGTGGCCGCAGTGGTCTTCGCCGCCGTCGCGACCAGCTCGATGGACGCCCTGGCCCGACTCGGCATCCTGCTGGTCGCCACCGTCCTGCTGCTGCTCGCCCCGCCGGTGCTGGCCAAACGGGGCCTGACCTCCACCGCCGAGACGATCTCCACGGTCGGCCTGCTGCTGGTGCCGCTGGCCGGGTACGCGCTGTGGGCGGTGGACCGGATCGGCGCGTCCGGCGCGGTCTTCTCCGGGATGATCTTCGCGCTGACCACCGGGGTCGCCCTCGCCTACGCCGTCGGCACCGGCCTGCGGGCCCCCCGGTTCGCGGCGGTGCTGGCCGCCCAACCCGTGGTGCCGCTGCTGGCGTACGGGTGGATCAGCGGCCCGACCGGCTGGGCGGTGGTGTTCACCGTGGTGGCCGTGCTCGACCTCGGACTGGTGCGCTCCGGCATCATGCGGGAACGACCGGCCCCACCGGAAGCCGCGACCGGCGGCACCACCGCCCCGCCCCGGCAGCGGGTCACCCCGGACGGCCGGCCGGAGGGCGCACCCGAGGAGACGGGCGAGATCCTCGACGGCTCGGCGGCCACCCCGACCGGGCCCGCCCGACCGGTGCCAGGGCTGCCCGAGGCGACCTGGCTGCTGCACGGGGTGGCGGTGGCGCTCGCCCTGGCGTACGCGGTCACCGCCCTGCTGCGGGTGCAGACCGTACCGGCAGCCACCGGGGCGGGTGCGGCGCTGCTGCTGGCCGCGGCGGTGGCCCTGGCCGGCACCCTGCTGCTGCGCCGCCCGCCGCTGCCGGACGTGGGGGCCGGCATCCTCACCCTGGCCGTGATCGGCGCGCTCGGGCGGATCGCCTCGGTGGCCTTCCCGGACCGGGCGTTGCTGCTGATCGCCGCCGTCATCACGTTGACCGGGCTGGCCGTGCGGGCCGTACCGGAAGCAGCCCGACGGGGGCCGCAGCTCGCCTCCGCCGCAGCGCTGACCGTCAGCGGCCTGGTGGTGGCCGGCGGTGCGCTGCGGGCCGGGCTGGCCCCGGTCCAGGCGGCGTTGCCGGCCTGGCGGGCCGACCTGTCCGCGTTCACTGGCGAGGTGGCCGCGACGGCCGGGCCGTCCGCCGGGCAGCTCGCCGCCAGCGCCCTGTTGCTCACCGTCGCGGCGGTGCTGGCCCTGCCGCCGGAGATCCGCCGCGAGTTCGCGGTGGTCGGCGCGGGCCTGACCGCGCTGGCCGTACCCGCCTCACTGGGTCTGGGTTGGGTGGCGGCCCCCTGGCCGATGGTGCTGGCGGCGGTCGCGATCGGCGTCGCCGGGATCTCCGCCGGCACGACCCGGGCGGCCGTGGTGCACGCCGGCACCGCCACCGTCGTCGGGTTCGTCGGGGCCGGCGCCGCCCTGAGCCGGCCGTCGGTGGCTGCCGCCGCACTGGCCGTGCTGATGCTGGCGGGCGTGCTGGTGGCGCTCGCGCCCCGGGTACGCATCGCCCCGGCCGCCGCCGACGTCCTGTCCGGTTGGGCGGCCGGTGGGGCGGCATTCGCGCTGCCCGGCGCGGTCACCGCGTTCGTGGCGGCCACCGAGCCGCCCGGGCCGGCGCTCACCCCGGCGGTGCTGCGGGAACTGACGGTGCCGATCCTCGCGGCGGGCTTCCTGGCCGTCTGCGTCACCCTCGGCTACGCGGCGATGATGCAGGTGTCGCAGCGGCACCTGAGCCTGCCGCACGCCGTCGGCACTGGGCTGGGCGCGTTGGCGGTGATCGGGGCCGCCTTCTTCGCCCCGGGACGCACCGCCGCCGACGCCTGGCTCGGTGGGCTGGTGCTGATCGCCACGCTGCTGCTGCTGTTCGCCGGCCGGATCGACGCGGGTCGGCGTTCCGACCTGGCGCTGGACGGCGCGGACCTGGCCGCCGCCGCCGTCACCGCCGCACTGATCGCCACCCTGGCCCGGATCACCGCGGTGATCTCCCCCGGTGGGCAGCTCGCGGTCGCCGCCGTGCTGGTGCTGGTGGTCGCCGTCGCCGCCCGGGCGATGCCGGAGGAGTGGCGGCGCGGCCCGGTGCTCGGTATCGCCGTCGGTGCCGCCCTGATCGGGGTGCTGGCCGGCTGGTCGACGCTGCGCGGCGGGGTGGGTGTGCTGGCCACCCCGGGCCCCATCTGGGCCGGGGACCTCACCGCCTGGCCGGCCGCACCGACCGGTGGCTCGGCCTGGCAGGCCCCGGTCGCGCTGGCGCTGCTCGCGCTCGCCGCCGCGATCCTGCTCCCCACCCCCTGGAAGTACGACGTGGCGGGCATCGGCGCGGTGCTCGCCACCATCGGTGTCCCGGCCGCCTTCGACCTGCCCTGGTGGTCACCGGTCCTGGTGGGGTTGACCGTCGCCACCGTCTTCGCCATGGCCGCGGTGGCGTCCGCCGACCCGCGCGCCGGGCTGTCCCGGGCCACCGTGGCCGGGGTGGTCGCGTTGCACGCCGCCGGAGCCGGGCTGGTGCGCCCGTGGACCACCGCGCTCGCCCTGGGCGGCATCGCGTTGATCGGTCTGGCCGTGGCGGCGGTCGCCCGGTCCGTCGCCCCCTCCCTGGTGGACGACGTCGAGACCGAGGGGATGCCGCCACACCTGGTGCAGATCGGTGGCCTGGCGACCGCCGCCGCGCTGCTCACGCTCCCCGGTGCGGTGGCCGCCCTCGCCGCCGAGTTCGGCCACGGGTCGCAGGTGGTGCTGACCGCCGCGTTGGCCGCGTCCAGCTTCGGCCTCGCCGCCGTGGCCGCCGTCCGCCGCCAGGTGCCGCAGTACCTGCCGTACGCGAGCGCGGCGATCGCCGGTGGAGCCACCGTCAGCGCGCTGGCCGCCATCTTCGTCGACCTGCCGTCCGGGGTGTTCGCCGCCGCAGCCGCACTGCTCGGGGTGCTCGCCGAACTCGTCCGGGCGGCGACCGTGCCACCGGTCGGGTCCGCCCAGCCGACCCGCCGCTGGACGGTCCTGCTGGACGGGGCGCTGCGCCGGCTGCCCGACGACGGTACGCAACGACGCTGGCGGATCGACCCCGCCGCCGGGGCGCTGGCCGCGGCGGCCGTGCCCACCGTGCTGGCCCTGATCTCCCTCGCACCGCTGCTCTTCGTGGCGCTGGTCGAGCCGCACCGGATGCTCGCCCACATCTGGCAGGGCCCACCGCCGCAGCTGCGTACCCCGCCACCGAAACTGGTCGACCCGACGCACGTGCTCACCGCGCTGCTGCTCACCGGCACCGCCGCGCTGGCCGCCACCGGCCTGTCCGGTGGGCGTCGGTCCCGGGCGGTGCCGGTGGTGCTGCCCGGCCTGGCGGTGACGCTGCTGATCACCCCGATCGCCCTGGGCATGGCCTGGCCGCAGAACGCCCTGGCCGCCCTCGCCGTGTTCACCATCTCGATGCTGGGCCTCGCGTTGACCCCGCCACCCCCGCTGGCGGAGCGGGCCCGGTCGCTGCGGTTGGCCCGGGTGCTGGTCTTCGTCATCGGGCTGGCCGGTGGTGGCGCGGGGCTGGCCGGCAGCCTGGCCAGTGAAGGGCTGACCCTGTTCACCCTGGGCGGCGCCGTCGGCGTCGGGGCCGTCGCCGCGCTCGTCGGCACCACCGGGCGGGCCCGCATCCTCGGCTGGCTGTTCGCCTCGCTGATGGCGCAGCTCTTCGTGCTCACCGCCGGGCTGGTGGCCGGTTTCCCCGCTGTCTGGTCGGCGTTCGGGGTGCTCGCCGTGGGCGCGGCGTTGCAGGTCTTCGCCGCGACGCTGCCCCGGCTACGGCGGCCCGAGGCGCACCGGGAGGCCGCCACCGTCGAGTGGAGCGGGTACGCCGCCGCGCTCATCGCCCTGGCCCTGGCGTTCGACTCCCCCCGGCACATCGCCGCCCTGCTCGCCGCCTGGGGTGCCGTGCTGGGGGTGGCCGCCGTCCGGCCGGGCCGGCGACCGGTGGAGCGGCGGATCCTCTTCTGGGCGGTGGTCGCCTGCGAGATCGTCGCCTGGTGGATCCTGATGCGGGTCGCCGACGTGGCGCTGCCCGAGGCGTACACGCTGCCGTTCGCGGCGCTCGCCCTCCTGGTCGGCATGTTGGAGTTGCGCCACCGCCCCGACCTGTCCAGCTGGGTGGCGTACGGCCCGGCACTCGTCGCGGCATTCGTGCCGACCCTGGCGATCGTGCTGGCCACCGACTCCAGCATGCTGCGCCAGGTGCTGCTGCTGCTCGGCGCGGTGGCGGTGCTCGTCTTCGGCTCGACCAGCCGGCAGCAGGCCCCGGTGATCGTCGGCGCGGCGGTGACCGCGATCGCGGCCGTACACGCCCTGTTCAGCCTCGGCCCGTGGCTGGTGCTCATCCCGGTCGGCCTGGTGCTGCTGGTGCTCGGGGCGAGCAACGAACGTCGCCGCCGCGCCCAGGACCGGCTCCAGACTGCCCTGCGCTCCATGAGATGAAGCCGGAGGGTCACGGCGGGGTTCGGACGTGGCCGGGCTCAGTGGGCCGGGTGGTCGTGGGTGGTCACGGCCTGGGCCGGGTGGTCGTGGGTGGTCACGGCCTGGGCCGCAGATCGTGGGCGGCCCAGGCCAGGGTGGGGCTGCGGGGGTCAGGTCAGGGAGGCGCGGAGGGCGGCGTCCTTCTCGGCGACCAGGTCCTCCAGGTCGGCCTGGAAGGCGACCATCCGGGCGCGCAGGGCCGGGTCGGTGGCCGCGAGGATGCGGACCGCGAGCAGGCCGGCGTTGCGGGCGTTGCCGATCGACACGGTGGCCACCGGGATCCCGGCCGGCATCTGCACGATGGACAGCAGCGAGTCCATTCCGTCCAGGTGCTTGAGCGGGACCGGTACGCCGATCACCGGCAGCGGGGTGACCGAAGCCACCATGCCGGGCAGCGCGGCGGCACCCCCCGCCCCGGCGATGATCACCTGGAGTCCCCGGTCGGCGGCGTCCCGGCCGTACTCGATCATCTTGACCGGGGTGCGGTGCGCGGAGATCACCGCCACCTCGTACGGCACCTCGAACTCGTCAAGCGTGTCGGCGGCGGCTCTCATCACCGGCCAGTCCGAGTCGCTGCCCATGATCAGCCCGACGGTGCTCACCCGTGCCCCTCCCGCAGCCAACGGGCGGCCCGTGCGGCCCGTGCCCGTACGTCGTCCAGGTCGTTGCCGAGCACCGTGACGTGCCCGATCTTGCGGCCGGGTCGGACCTGCTTGCCGTACAGGTGGACCCGGGCACCCGGTTCGGCGGCGAAAAGGTGGTGCAGCCGCTCGTCGAGGGAGATCCCCCCCGGCTCACCGCCGAGCACGTTCGCCATCACCACCACCGGGGCGGTCAGCGCGGTGTCCCCCATCGGGTAGTCGAGCACCGCCCGCAGGTGCTGCTCGAACTGCGAGGTCCGGGCCCCCTCGATGGTCCAGTGCCCGGAGTTGTGCGGGCGCATCGCCAGCTCGTTGACGACCAGCCCGGTGTCGGTCTGGAACAGCTCCACCGCCAGCAGGCCGACCACACCGAGCGCGGTGGCCAGGTCGATGGCGAGCTGCTGGGCGGCGACCGCCGACTCCTCCGCCAGGTCGGGGGCGGGAGCGAGGACCTCGACGCAGATCCCGTCCCGCTGCACCGTCTCCACCACCGGATATGCGGCGACCTGCCCGAACGGTGAGCGGGCCACCTGCACGGCCAGCTCCCGGCGCAGCGCCACCCGCTCCTCGACGATCAGCGAGGTGCCCCCGGCGAGCAGGGTGGCGGCCAGCTCGGCGGCCTGCCCGGCGTCGTCGACCAGCCACACGCCACGCCCGTCGTAGCCGCCCCGGGCCGCCTTGAGCACCACCGGCCAGCCCTGCTCCGCACCGAAGGCGAGCAGGTCAGCAGGGGCCTCCACCGGCCGCCACGCCGGGTTGGGTGCGCCCAGCGCACCGAGCCGTTCCCGCATCACCCGCTTGTCCTGGGCGTGCAACAACGCCTCGGCGGGCGGGAAGAGCTTCACGCCCTCGGCGGCGAGGGTGCGGATGTGCTCCGTCGGGACGTGCTCGTGGTCGAAGGTGACCACGTCGCAACCCTTGGCGAAGGTGCGCAGCGCGGCGAGGTCGGTGTGGTCGCCGTACTGCACGTCGGTGGCGACGAGCGCGGCACCGTCGTCGGGGGCGAGCGCCAGCACACGCAGTGACTGGCCGAGGGCGATGGCGGCCTGGTGGGTCATCCGGGCCAGTTGGCCGCCACCCACCATGCCGACGACGGGCAGACCGGTACGGGAATCCATAGCGCCACCAGCCTAACCGGGGCCGTTCGCCGCCCGGCCCGAGGGCCACCCGGCTGAGCGGACCACCACCCGAAACCGGGCACCGCTCCCTGTGGGCGACCACCCGAGCCGGTCACCGCTCCCTGTGGGCGACCACCCGAGCCGGTCACCGCCCCGGCGGGCCGCCCCCCGGCACCGGGCCGGGCGGACAGCCGCCCGGCAGGCAGCCCGCCGGCCCCTGGCGGGGTCGGCTCAGGTGAGCTGGGCGACCAGCTCCTCGACCGAGGTCACCGGCCGTTGGCAGACGAACCCCCGGCAGACGTACGCGGTGGGCCGCCCGTCGACCAGCGGCCGGTCGGCGAGCAGCGGCACCCCGGGCTGGTCGGGCCGGCCGGCGACCACCACCGCACCGGGTGGGGCGTGCCGGTGCGCGGCGGCGACCAGCGGGTCCCCGGCCGGGTCGTCGGTGACCACCGCGATCTCGTACGGCCCGGACAGCAGCGCCTCACCGGCGGACGACGCGTACCCGGTGAACCGGGCGTGCCGGCCGACGATCGGTGCGACGGTCGACAGGGCCGCCTCCGCCGCCTCCCGGTAGCGGGTCTCCCCGCTCAACGCCGCGTACGCGCTCAGCGCCGCCACGATCGCCGACCGGCCCGACGGGGTGGCGTTGTCGGTCGGGTCGGCCGGCCGGGTGACCAGCCGTTCGGCGTCGTCGGCGGTGTCGTAGAAACCGCCGTCGGAGGCGGCGAACCGGGCCAGCGCCACGTCCAGCAGGCCACCGGCCAACTCCAGCCAGCGGCCCTCGCCGGTGAGCTGGTGCACCGCGCAGAACGCCTCGGCCACGCAGCCGTAGTCCTCCAGCACACCGGCCGGCTCGCCGACCGTCCGGTCGCGGGAGGCCCGGCGGAGCCGGCCGTCGACCAGGTGCACGCCGGCCAGGTGTTCGGCGGCGTCGCGCAGCGCCCCGTCGGCGACGATGGCGACCCCGTCCATCAGGTTGGCGTCCTCGTCGCCGGGGTCGGCGCAGAGCGCGGCGACCTGGACGAACTCGACGAGCGCGGTGACCGCCAGGCCGTTCCAGGCGGCCACCACCTTGTCGTCGCGGGCCGGTTGGGGGCGGGTGTCCCGGGCGGCCAGCAGCCGGCCCACCACGCTGCGCCAGCGGGCCCGGATCTGCGGGTCGGCGTCGTCGACGTCCCGGGCCAGCCGCAGCACGCTCGTGCCGTGCTCGAAGGTGCCCGCCTCGGTGACGTCGAACAGGTCGGCGGCCCAGCGGCCGTCGTCCTCGCCGAGCGCCTCGACGAGCTGGGCCGGGGTCCAGGCGTAGGTGAGGCCCTCCACCCCGTCGGTGTCGGCGTCGAGCGCGGAGGCGAAGCCGTCGCCGGGGCGGTGCAGCTCGTCGGCGAGGAACCGGGCGGTGTCCCGGGCCACCCGGCGGGCCAGCCGGTCGCCGGTGAGCCGCCACAGCTGGGTGTAGACCCGCAGCAGCAGGGCGTTGTCGTAGAGCATCTTCTCGAAGTGCGGCACCGTCCAGTGGGCGTCCACCGAGTAGCGGGCGAACCCCCCGGCGAGCTGGTCGTACAGGCCGCCCCGGGCCATCGCCTCGGCGGTGTGCCGGACGATCTCCAGGCTGCGCGCCGACCCGGTGCGCCGGTGGTGCCGGAGCAGGAACAGCAGGTTCATGTGCGGCGGAAACTTCGGTGCGCCACCGAAGCCGCCGTTCGTCTCGTCGTACTCGGTGGCGAGTTGGGTGGCGGCGGCGTCGAGCAGGTCGGCGGTGAGCGGGGCGGTGGGGCCGCCGACGGCCTGGGCGCCGCCGATCGCCTCGACCACCGCCGCACCCTGCCGCAGTACGGCCTCCCGCTGCTCCCGCCACGCGGTGCCCACCGACTCCAGCAGCCGGACGAAGTTGGGCTTCGGGAAGTACGTGCCGCAGAAGAACGGGGTGCCGTCGGGGGTGGCGAAGACCGTCATCGGCCACCCGCCCTGGCCGGTCATCGCCTGGGTGGCGGTCATGTAGACGGCGTCGACGTCGGGCCGCTCCTCCCGGTCCACCTTGATCGCCACGAAACCGGCGTTGACCAGCGCGCCGACCGTCTCGTCCTCGAACGACTCGTGGGCCATCACGTGGCACCAGTGGCAGGCGGCGTAGCCCACCGAGATCAGCACCGGGACGTCTCTCCGCTTCGCCTCGGCGAACGCCTCGTCGCACCACGGCCACCAGTCGACCGGGTTGTCGGCGTGCTGGAGCAGGTACGGCGAGGTGGCCTGGGCGAGTCGATTCACCCGACGACCCTATCCACCCCCGGGCGCACCCGTCCCGCCGAAACCGGGCCTTCCCCCGTTCACATTCATCGTCTTTGATCTGTGCGGGTGCGGTGATCGGCACCGGCCCGCGAGGAGGTACCCCCATGCGCGGTTCCCGTCTCCTGTCGGCGCTCACGTCGGTCGCGGTGGCCACAGCGGTGTTCAGCACCGCCGCCCCCGCCTCGGCCGCCGTGGACCCCGGCACCCGGGTCTCGGCGACCACCGTGGTCGGCACGCACAACGCGTACGAACGCGGGACGTACACCTATCTGGCGCAGGCGCTCGACGCCCGCCCCGGAATGATCGAGCTGGACGTCTGGCCGGACATCATCACCAAGCAGTGGCGGGTCAGCCACTCCAACCCGCTCGGCAACGACAACAACTGCGTCGCCGCCAGCACCCCCGCGCAGCTCTACACCGGCACCCGCAACAAGAACCTGGAGCACTGCCTCGACGACATCCGGCTCTGGTTCGACGCCCACCCCGACGCCGGTCCGCTCCAACTCAAACTGGAGCTGAAGACCGGCTTCAGCAGCCGTACCGGGCAGGGGCCCGTCCAGCTCGACGCGGTGCTCGCCGCCCGCCTCGGCAGCCGGGTGTTCCGCCCCGCCGACCTGCGCGCCGGGTACGCCACCCTGGACGCCGCCGCCCGCGCGAACGCCTGGCCGACCCGGGCGCAGCTCGCCGGCAAGGTGATCGTGGAGCTGATCCCCGGCACCGTCGAGGAGGGCAACCCCACCGACACCCTCTGGACCGACATCGAGTACGCCCAGCACCTGGCCGGCCTGGCGGCGGCCGGCACCCTCGGTCAGGCGCAGGCGTTCCCGGCGGTGCACCGGGCCCAGACCGGCGACCCGCGCAGCCGGTACGCCGACACCAGCCTGCGCCCGTGGTTCGTCCTGTTCGATGGCGACGCGTCGGCCTACGTCACCGGCGGCATCGACACCTCCTGGTACGACACCAACCACTACGTGCTGGTGATGACCGACGCGCAGAACGTCCCCCCGGCGGTCGGCAACACCGATCCGGTGGCCGCCCGGGCCCGCCTCGCGCAGCTCGCCGCCGCCCACGCCAGCATCGCCTCCGCCGACTGGGCCGCACTGCCGGCGGTGGTCGGCGAGGTCCTCCCCAGAGGCTGACCCGCCCGCCGCCGGGGTGGCCCGCGTTCCGACGTAGGCACGCGGGCCACCCCGCCACCCGCCACCCGCCACCCGCCGCCCGCCGCCCGCCGCCCGCCGCCCGCCGCAAGATCATGCTCGATCCTGGTTGTAGTGGCCCAAGCCCGCCGAGACCACTACATCGTGGATCGAGCACGATCATGCCGTCGCCACACGCCCGAGGAGGGGTGGGGGTTGCGGGGTCAGGAGGCGCCGTCGGCCCGCAGGGGGAAGACGTTCGACT
Organism: Micromonospora sp. NPDC049257; assembly: GCF_040678915.1. Taxonomy (NCBI): domain Bacteria; kingdom Bacillati; phylum Actinomycetota; class Actinomycetes; order Micromonosporales; family Micromonosporaceae; genus Micromonospora; species Micromonospora sp. NPDC049257. The sequence goes on along the minus strand of NZ_JBFAQU010000011.1, from coordinate 194,760 downwards.
CGGCGGAGTCGCGCAGCGAGCCGAGCACCGCGCCGATCTTGTCGGCCGGCATCGGCTTGAAGAAGTGGTAGCCCTGGGCGGCGGTGCAGCCCAACGCCACCAGTGCGGCCCGCTGCTCAGCCGTCTCCACGCCCTCGGCGACCACCCGCAGCCCCAACTCGTGGGCGAGGCCGACGGTGGCCCGGACGATCGCCGCCGCCTCCGGCGAGTCGGCCATCCGGATCACGAAGGACCGGTCCACCTTCAACTCGTCCACCGCGATCCGGGTCACGAACGACAGCGACGAGAACCCGGTGCCGAAGTCGTCGACGGCCAACTGGACGCCCATCGACCGCAGGTTCGCCAGCACCTCGTCGATCACCTCCAGCTCGCTCATCACCACCGTCTCGGTGATCTCCAGGACCAACCGGTGCGGCGGCACCTGGTGGCGACGCAGGGCGTCGGCGATCTCCGCCGGCAACCGGGGGTCGAGCAGGCTGCGGGCCGAGAGGTTCACCGAGATCGGCACGTCCAGCCCGTCGCGGGCCCACTCGGCGGCCACCGACAGCGCCTTGTCCAGCACGTACCGGGTGAACGTGCCGAGCTGCTCGCTGTTCTCCACCGGGCGGATGAAGTCGGCCGGGCTGAGCCAGCCCCGCCGGGGATGCCGCCAGCGGATCAGCGCCTCCACCCCGGTCGGTGCGCCGGTGGCCAGGTCGACCGCCGGTTGCAGGGCCAGCACCAGCTGGTCGTCGGCCTGCAACGCCTCCCGCAATTCGGCCAGCAGGGCCAACTGGTCGGTGCTGGCCGCGTCCCGGGTGCTGTCGTACGCGGCGACGCTGCCGCCGCCCTCCTTCGCCTGGTACATGGCGATGTCGGCCCGACGCAGCAGCTCCGTCAGGTCGGCGGTGCCCGCACCGGCAACCACCACCCCCACCGACACCTCGACCGACATCCGCACCCCGGCCACCTCGGTCGGCGCGGCCAGCCGCTCGGCGATCTCCCGGGCCTGCCGCAGCGCGTACGCCATCGGGGCGGCCCGGTCGCCGATCACCGGGACCGACGTCAGCAGCAGGGCGAACTCGTCGCCGCCGAGCCGGGCGAGCAGGTCGCCGGGGCGGGTCAGGGTGCCCAACCGGTTGCCGGTGAGCCGCAGCAGCTGGTCGCCGGCCGCGTGCCCGAGGGTGTCGTTGACCTCTTTGAACTGGTCGATGTCGAGCAGCAGCAACGCCACCGGATGATCGTGGACGAGCTGCCGCAACGCCTGGTCGCCCTTGGTCAGCATGGCCGTCCGGTTGACCAGCCCAGTCAGCGCGTCGTGCACCGCGTCGTACGACGAGCGGGCACTGACCAGCCGCAACTCCCGATGGGTCGCCGCGTCGTGCAGCGCGGCGGCCAACGCGTCGGAGTAGGCGGCCACCGCGTCGCGTTCCCGGTCGTTCGGCGGCCCGGTGGAGGGGAACCGGACCCGCAACTGTCCGACCTGGACGTCACCGACGACGAGCGGCCGGACCAGTTCGTGGGTGTCCACGGTGGCCCCGGCGGGTGGCCCGGTCTCCCGGTCGGCCACCTGGCCCGAGGCGTCACCCCGGTAACGCCGCCAGCGGCCGTCACCCCGGGCCACGTCCACGTCCACCAGTTCGGCACCGAAGAGGGCCAGCGCGCCGGTGACCGCCGCCGTGGCCACCCCGCGCTCGTCGAGCTGGTTGAGCGCGGCGGTGGCCTCGGCGAAGGCCCGCCAGGTGCGCTGTTCCTGGTCGGCGCGCAGCCGGTGCCGGTAGGTCTGCTGGAGCAGCCAGAGCAGCGGTGGGAGCAGCAGCAACCAGCGCGGGTCGACCTCCAGCAGGGCCACCACGACCAGCCCGACCACCACGTTGCCGACGAACATCAGCACCTTGCCGCGCAGGGCGACGAGCAGCGCCGGGCCGACCGCAACGCCGTGCCGCAGGGCGAGGGTGGCCCCGCCCAGCCCGGCGGTGGTGAGCAGGTAGGTGACCGCGCCGGCGACCAGGGCGGGCACGAGGGCCGGGGTGGGGCCGGCCAGCAACGGCTGACCGAGGGCGGTGGTGACGGCGACGGCGAGCGCGGTGGCTGCGGTCAGCGAGGCGGCGATCCGCAGCAGCTCCACCGGGGGACGGCGGTCGGCGGCCAGTGACATGGTCGTCCAGGCCACACCGGTGCCGAGCAGCGCTGCGGCCGGCAACCAGCCGGCTGGCGCGAGGTAGAGGCAGACGATCAGGGCCGCCTCGCCCCAGGTGATGCTCACCATGCCGGTGGCGGTGCGGAACCGCAACCGGGCGAGTTGGGACATCGCGAACACGGCGACGACGATGCCGAACCGGGCGACCGCGGGGAGCGGGTCGTCGGGCGGCAGGACGGTCGGCAGGCGCAGGCCGAGCGCCACCGCCACCAACGCGGTCAGGGTCACGGCGAGGGTGAGGACACGTACCCGCAGCGGGGTGTCCGGCGGCTCCGGCCCGTCGTCGGACGCGCCGGCCCTGCCGGAGGTCACCGCCCGGCTCCGTCCGCGGGGCCGTCGACGGCGCGACGGACGAACGCGGCTACGACGGTCATGGCACCCCCTCCCGCGCACGGCTCAGGGACTTTCGTCCCCCGGCGGAAGGCTAAGCCAATCCGGGTGGCCGCAACAGGGGTCGACGACCCGGATCAGCGTGATTCACGCCCCCGTCATCCCACTCAGGGCTGCTGGTGGCCGCTCGGCAGGTTCGTACGTGATTCCTGCCCGGTCGTCCCGTCCGACGGACCGGTGGCCGACGAATCGGCCCGGTCGGCCCCGACCGGGCCGCCCTGCTGGGGGAACCGCTCGGGCAACCGGCGCAGCCGGGAGTTCATGTTGCGGATCAGCAGCACGGTGGCGGTGCCGAGGATCAGGATGAGGAACAGGCCCATCGGCCCGGCCAGACCACCCGTGCGGGTGTCCCCGAAGTTGTTCTCCGCGAGCACCTGGACAGTGTTGAGCATGGCATTTCTCCGATGTGCGGTGGAGTGTCAGCGTAGCCCCGGCCGCCGGTCACCTGACATGGGCGGCTTCCCGTACCCCGGCGAACAGGTCGGACTCGGGCAGCGGGGAGTCGACCGTCGAGCGGGCGAGTTGGAAGTCCTCCGTCGGCCAGGCGTGCTGCTGGATCTCCATCGGCACGTGGAACCAGAAGCCGTCCGGGTCGACCTGGGTGGCGTGGGCGCGCAACGCGTCGTCGCGGACCGGGAAGTATTCCGCGCACTCCACCCGGGTGGTGATCCGCGAACCCTTGTCCGGCCGCTCGTCCCAGCGCTTGAGCCAGTCCTCGTACGGTGAGGGGAGGCCCGCGGCCAGCGTGCCCTCGTGCAGGGCCAGGATCCTGCCCTTGGAGAAGCCGATGTCGTAGTAGAGCTTCAACGGCTGCCAGGGGGCGCCCAGTTCCGGGTACCGGGTCGGGTCGCCGGCCGCCTCGAACGCGGCCACGCTGACCTTGTGGCACATGATGTGGTCGGGGTGCGGGTAGCCGCCCTCCTCGTCGTACGTGGTGACGACGTGCGGACGGAACTCCCGCATCAGCTTGACCAGCGGCCCGGCCGCCACCTCGACGTCCTGGAGGGCGAAGCAGCCCTCGGGCAACGGCGGCAGCGGGTCGCCCTCGGGCAGGCCCGAGTCGACGAAGCCCAGCCAGGCCTGCTCGACGCCGAGGATCGCCCGGGCGGCGTCCATCTCGGCCCGCCGGATCTCACCGATGTTGGCCCACACGTCGGGGCGGTCGAGCTTGGGGTTGAGCACGCTGCCGCGTTCGCCCCCGGTGCACGTCACGACCAGCACGTCCACCCCCTCGGCGACGTATTTCGCCATGGTCGCGGCACCCTTGCTGGACTCGTCGTCCGGGTGTGCGTGCACGGCCATGAGCCGCAGCTTCTCTGCCAACGTGGGCGCTCCTCGTCTGTGCCCGCCGGCGGCCCGGTCCGGGTCGCTCGCCCGACCCGCCGCGGTGACCTGTCGGCGCGGCTGCCGACCTGCCGTTCCGGGCCCGGCCCCGGGCTGGGAAGATGGACCCTGTCATTCTTGCCGACGCGACCGACAACAACGCCAGGAGATACCCGCCGGTGACCGAGACGCACGCCACAGTTCCCTCGGCCGCGCCGGTGTTCCCGCCCGGCCGGTACGGCCGCCGACGGGAGCCCGGGCGTCGACGCCCGGCGCTGAGCTGGGCACTGGTGGCCGTGCTGATCGCCGGGTTGGTCCTGGCCGCGACGCAGCTCTACCAGCGCTACGGCGACCCGGAATACCGGCCCGAGGTGATCACCTACACCGATGCCAGCGACACCGGCGTGCGGGTCGACTTCCGGGTGACCGTGCCCGAGGGCGGCTCGGCGGTGTGTCTGGTGCGGGCCCGCTCGCACGCCGGCGTCGAGGTGGGGCACGAGGAGGTCACCGTGACCGCGTCCCCCGGCCAGCGGCACGTCACCGCCCGGCACCGGGTGGCGACCACCGAGCGTCCGTTCATCGGCGAAGTGGTCCGCTGCCGTCCGGCGGGCTGAACACCACGGGTGACCAGGGCGCGGCGACGCCACGGCCGGCGGGCGGCACGCTGCTCCCACCCGACCGGGTGATCGACGACGCCCGCACGTGCCGGCCACTGGTAGGTTGGTAAGTCACCTGTCAGCCAGCACGCACATCCGAGGAGTACGCCTGTGTCCACCAATGACAACAAGGCGCCCGCCACCTGGCTGTCCCAGGACGCGCACGACCGCCTCCAGGCCGAGCTCGACGAGCTGATCGCCAACCGGCCGGTCATCGCCGCCGAGATCAACGCCCGGCGGGAAGAGGGCGACCTGCGGGAGAACGGTGGCTACCACGCCGCCCGCGAGGAGCAGGGCAAGGCCGAGGGCCGGATCCTCTACCTCAAGGAGCTGCTGCGCACCGCCCAGGTGGGCGAGGCGCCGACGGCCGACGTGGTGTCGCCCGGCATGGTCGTGACGATCTACTTCGACGACGACAAGGACGACACCGAGACGTTCCTGCTCGGGTCGCGGGAGATCGCCGCCACCACCGACCTGACGGTCTACAGCCCGGAGTCGGCGCTGGGCAGGGCCATCCTGGGCGGTCGCCCCGGCCAGGCCTGCACCTACACCGCGCCCAGCGGCGCGGACATCAAGGTGACGATCGTCAGCTTCGAGCCGTTCTCCGGCTGAGCCGCACCGCCGCCGGGTCCGCGCGACCCGACGACGATCCATCGGTACGCACGAGGCGTGGCACCCGTCGGGGTGTCACGCCTCGGTCGTCAGGACCACCTGGTAACCACTGGCCCGTAGGGCACTGATCAGGGTGTCGGAGTGCTCGACGCCCCGGGTCTCCACCGACAGGGCCACCTCCACCTCACCGAGCCGCAGGTGCGGATTGGCCCGCTGGTGTTCCACGTCGACCACGTTCGCCCGGTGCCCGGCGATCTCGGTGAGCAGTGACGCGAGCTGGCCCGGCCGGTCCGAGCAGCGCACGGTGACCCGCAGGTAGCGGCCCGCTGCGGCGAGACCGTGTTCGATCACCCGCATCATCAGCAGCGGGTCGATGTTGCCGCCGGAGAGCACCGCCACCGTCGGGGTGTCCACCTGCACGACGCCGGCCAACAGCGCGGCCACCCCGACCGCACCGGCCGGCTCGACCACCTGTTTGCCCCGCTCCAGCAGCATCAGCAGCGCCCGGGAGATGTCCTCCTCGCTGACGGTGACCATCTCGTCGACGAGCGTACGGACGTGACTGAAAGTGATCTCACCTGGCCGGCCGACCGCGATGCCGTCGGCGATGGTGGCGAACGCCGGCAGCCGGACCGGTTCCCCGGCGGCCAGCGAGGGCGGGAACGCGGCGGCGCTGGCCGCCTGCACGCCGATGATCCGCACGTCGGGTCGCAGCGCCTTCGCGGCCACCGCCATCCCGGAGATCAGGCCACCGCCACCGACCCCGGTGATGATCGTCCGCACCTCGGGGCACTGTTCGAGGATCTCCAGGGCGACGGTGCCCTGGCCGGCGATCACGTCCGGGTGGTCGAACGGGTGGATGAACACCGCGCCGGTGCGCTCGGCGAAGGTCTGCGCGGCCACCAACGACTCGTCCACGGTGTTGCCGACCAGCTCGATGCGAGCGCCGTACCCCTTGGTGGCGGCCACCTTGGGCAGTGGGGCGTTGACCGGCATGAAGACGGTGGCGTGGGTGCCGACCAGGCCGGCGGCGAGGGCCACCCCCTGGGCGTGGTTGCCGGCACTGGCCGCGACCACACCCTGCTCCCGCTCCTGCGCCGACAGCCGGGAGATCCGCACGTACGCGCCGCGCACCTTGTAGGAGCCGGCGCGCTGCATGTTCTCGCACTTGAGCCAGACCGGGCCGGCCAGCGCCGCGCTCAGCGGCCGGGACGGCTCCAGCGGGGTGGTCCGGGTGACCCCGGTGAGCAGTTCCCGGGCGGCCCGTACGTCGGCGAGGTCGACCAGTTCCGTCATGCCCCGATCGTGCCACCCGCCCCCGGCGGCACCGGCGGCGACACCGCCCGCCACCAGCGGCGACGACGTGCTCACCGACCGCTGGTGGTCGCGCCGGGGTCAGCCGGCCGACGACCCGGACCAGGTGGGCCCGGTCCGGCACCGACGGCCCGGCACGGGGCGGTCAGGCGGGCGGGTCAGGCGATCAGGCGGGTGGGTCAGGCGACGGCCGGGGAGCCCGTGTCGACCCGGGGGTAGCCGGGGGCGTGCCGGGTCCAGGGGGCCTGCATCTCGAACTGCCCGGCGACACCGAGCAGCAGCAGTTCCGACCCGGGCGGGCCGACCAGTTGCGCGGCGACCGGCAGGCCGTCCGGGCGGCGGCCCACCGGCACCACGATCGACGGCAGGCCGGCGACGTTCCACGGGGCGGCGAACGGGGCGTACCGGATGTTGGTCCTCATGTTCGCCAGCCAGGACCGGCCGGACCAGGCGGTGGCCTCCGGCGGCGGCCCGGCCAGGGCCGGGGTGAGCAGCAGGTCGACCGCGTGGTCGGTGAAGAAACCGACGGAGCGGTCGCGCCAGGCGGCCCGGTCGGCCTCCCGCACGTACCCCCGGCGTTGCGCCCACTCCCCCAGCGCGACGTGCCGGCGGCTGCGCCGTTGCAGGCCACGCCGGTCGATGCCGGCGGCCCGCACGTCGGCCGCGGCGGCGGCGAGCCAGGTGGCGATGCCCTGGAGGCCGAGCGAGGTCGGGTAGACCGGGTCGGCGGGCACGGTGTCGTGGCCGGCGGCGGCGAGCAGCCGGCCGGCGGCGGCCACCGCGTCCCGGTTGGGCGCGTCCGGCGACACACCGCGCACCGGCGAGCGCAGCGACACGCCGACCCGCAGCCGGGGCGGGGGGACCAGCTTGTCCGGGCGACGCCCGGCGAGCACCTGGAAGCCGACGGCGGCATCGGCGACCGTGGTGGTGAGCATGCCGTGCTCGGTCAGCCCGAACCAGTCCTCCGCGCCGAGCTGGCACGGGACCACACCCCGGCCGGGCTTGAGCCCGACCAGGCCGCAGCAGGCGGCCGGGATGCGGATCGAGCCCAGCCCGTCGTTGCCGTGCGCGATCGGCACCAGCCCGGCCGCGACCGCCGCGGCGGCTCCGCCGGAAGACCCCCCGGGGGTACGCCGCAGGTCCCACGGGTTACGGGTGACGGCGGTCGCGTCGTCGGTGATCGCCCAGAGTCCCAGCTCCGGCATCCGGGTCACCCCGAGGATCACCGCGCCCGCGCCGCGCAACCGGCGCACCACCTCGTGGTCGGCCTCCGCCACCGGGGTACGCGCGGCGACCGACCCGTTCCAGGTGGGCAGGCCGGCGACCGGGGTGTTCTCCTTGACCGCCACCGGCACCCCGGCGAGCGGGAGGTTCGCCAACTCCTCCTGCTCGTCGACCTTCTCCGCCTCGGTGATCGCCTCGCCGCCCCGGACCACCCGGAACGCGGAGAGGGCGCCGTCGACCCGCCCGACGTGGTCCAGGTGGTCGGCGACGACCTGGGTGGCGGAGACGTCGCCCCGGCGTACGCCCCGGGCGATCTGCTTGGCGGTCGCCCCCACCCAGGTCGGCATGATGTCCTGCACGGCCACCTCTTCCCAGCCCGCGGTCAGCCCAGCGCCTGCTCCAGATCGGCGAGCAGGTCGTCGACCGTCTCGATGCCGACAGACAGTCGCACGAGATCGCCGGGAACTTCAAGCGGCGAGCCGGCAGCACTTGCGTGTGTCATCCGGCCCGGGTGCTCGATCAGGGACTCCACCCCGCCGAGCGACTCGGCGAGGACGAACAGCCGGGCCCGGTTGCAGACCTGCACGGCGTGTTCCTCACCGCCGGCGGCCCGGAAGGAGATCATCCCGCCGAAGCGGCGCATCTGCTTGGCGGCCACCTCGTGTCCGGGGTGCGACGGCAGGCCCGGGTAGATGACCTGGGCGACCTTGGCGTGCCCGTCGAGGAAGGCGGCGATCCGTTCGGCGTTGTCGCAGTGCCGGTCCATCCGTACCCCGAGGGTCTTGATGCCGCGCAGGGTCAGCCAGGCGTCGAACGGGCCGTTGATCGCGCCCATCGCGTTCTGGTGGTAGCGCAGTTCGTCGCCGAGGGTCGGATCGGCGACGATCAACGCGCCACCGACCACGTCGGAGTGCCCGCCGACGTACTTGGTGGTGGAGTGCACCACCACGTCCGCGCCGTGCGCGAGCGGCTGCTGCAGGTACGGCGAGGCGAACGTGTTGTCGACCGCCAGCAGCGCCCCGGCCTCGTGCGCGAGCCCGGCCAGGGCGGCGATGTCGGCGATGCCGAGCAGCGGGTTCGTCGGCGTCTCCACCCAGACGATCTTCGTCTCGGGACGGATCGCGGCCCGGACCGCGTCGACGTCGGAGACCTTCGCCGGCGTGTACGTCAGCCCCCACCGCTCGGCGACCCGGGCGAACAGCCGGTAGGTGCCGCCGTACGCGTCGTCGGGGATCACCACGTGGTCGCCGGGCGAGCAGACCGTCCGCAGCAGGGTGTCCTCGGCGGCCAGGCCGCTGGCGAAGGCGAGCCCGACCCGACCCCCCTCCAGCGCGGCCAGGCACTCCTGGAGCGCGTCGCGGGTGGGGTTGCCGGAGCGGCTGTACTCGTAGCCCTGCCGGGGCGCTCCGACGGCGTCCTGGGCGTACGTGCTGGTCTGGTAGATCGGGGGGATCACCGCGCCGGTGCGGGCCTCCGGGTCCTGGCCGGCGTGGATGGCGAGCGTCTCGAAGCCGTGACTCATCCCGCAGACGTTAGTCCGCCCCGCCCCGCCCGCCGGGCGGAACCCGCCCCCGCTCATCCCGCGCCGCGCCCCGGCGGCGTCCACTCCGCGTGGTGGGCGGGCGCGCAGGGCTCTAGGCTGCGCGGGTGAGCGGGTGCGTGTTCTGTCAGATCGTGGCCGGGGAGGTGCCGGCGTTCCGGGTGGCCGACGAGCCGGACGGGGTGGCGTTCCTGGACACCCGGCCCGTGTTCAAGGGGCACGTCCTGGTGGTGCCCCGCGCCCACCTGGTCACCCTGACCGACCTGCCGGCGGCCGACCTGTCCGGCTACTTCGGCCTGGTGCAGCGCCTGGCGGCGGCCGTGGAATCCGGTCTGGGGGCCGGTGGGACCTTCGTGGCGATGAACAACCGGGTGTCCCAGTCGGTGCCGCACCTGCACACCCACGTGGTGCCGAGGACCAAGGGCGACGGCCTGCGCGGCTTCTTCTGGCCGCGTACCCGCTACGCCGACGACGCCGAGGCCGACTCCTACGCCGGGCGGGTCGCCGCCGCCCTGCCCTGAGACCCGCCGACATTCGGCGAGGCCCGGGGGCGAGAGCCGGGACGCAGCGGGTAAGGAAGACGGGCCCGCCGGTGTTGCATGCGGGGAGAGGTACGAGAGGAGTTCCACCGTGTTCCTTCGCCGCATGAAGGCCGAGATGATCAGCCCCGACCAGGCCCTGCCCGGCCGCCCGATCGCGATGCCGATCGGGGACCGGCACGAGGTGCTGCCGTCGTCGCTGAAGGGCCCGTTCCCGGAGGGTGCCCAGGTCGCCGTCTTCGGCATGGGCTGCTTCTGGGGCGCCGAGCGGCTGTTCTGGACCCTCCCGGGGGTGCTGACGACGTCGGCCGGCTACGCGGGCGGCTACAGCGCCAACCCGACGTACGAGGAGGTGTGTTCGGGGATGACCGGGCACGCCGAGGTGGTCCAGGTGGTCTACGAGCCCACCGTGATCAGCTACGAGGACCTGCTCAAGGTGTTCTGGGAGAACCACGACCCGACCCAGGGCATGCGTCAGGGCAACGACGTCGGCAGCCAGTACCGCTCGACGATCTACACCACCAGCGACGAGCAGCTGGCCACCGCGCAGGCGTCCCGGGACGCGTTCGCGCCGATCGTGGCGCGGGCCGGCAAGGGTGAGATCACCACCGAGATCGCCCCGCTGGGCGACTACTACTTCGCCGAGGACTACCACCAACAGTATCTGGCCCCGACGAAGAACCCGAACGGCTACTGCAACCACGGACCGAACGGGTTGAGCTGCCCGGTCGGGGTGGCCCGTACCGCCGGCTGAGGGAGCCCCGGCAGGTGAGGGCCGTGATCGCGGGCGGAACTGCCCGTTCGAGGAACGCGCGAGGGAGTATGGGCCCGATGAGTCACGATCCGGCCGGGGGTGTGCGGGTCATCAGAATCGTCGATCACGATCCGGCCTGGCCACAACGGTTCCGGGAGGTGGCGGGTCCACTGCGCGCGGCATTGGGCGATGTGGCACTGCGCATCGACCACATCGGCTCCACCTCGGTGCCGGGCCTGGCGGCCAAACCGGTGATCGACCTACAGATCTCGGTGGCCCGGTTGGCACCCGACGAGCCTTTCCGGGTGCCGTTGCAGAGCCTGGGACACGTGTTCCGGGACAAGAACCCGGAACGTACGAAGCGGTACTTCCGGGAACCGCCGGGGCAGCCGCGTACCCACATCCACGTGCGGATGGCAGGTAGTTTCTCGGAGCAGTTTCCCTTGCTGTTCCGCGATTACCTGCGGGTGCATCCACAGGCCGCCGAGGAGTACGCGGCGGTCAAGCGTGACCTGGCCGCCAGACATCCGCACGATGGGCTCGCCTACACGAACGCGAAGGCCGGGTTCTCCTGGGCGCTCATCCGTCGCGCCGACGACTGGGCCCAGGAGACCGGGTGGTCGCCGGGCCCGAGCGACGCATGAGCACCGACGGTGTGAGCTGCCCGGTCGGGGTGGCCCGTACGGTCGGCTGACCGACCCGGACACCGAGCGGCCGTCGGGCGACCCGCCCGACGGCCGTTTTCCGGAGCCTGCGGTGTTTGTCACATCGTGGGCCCGGGGCGAATCGGGCACCCGCCGGGCCCCGGGCAGGAACGTCGGCCCGCGCGGGGCCGTCACGGTGAGTGGCGCACATGCTAGCAATCCCGTAACACCATCGACATCAGCTCAACAGGCGAAGTGCAACAACCTCTGGCAGCATTGGCTGGCATGTGCGGACTTGCGGGAGAGTTCCGGCGTGACGGTTCCCGGGCCGATGTGTCGGCGGTGGAACGCATGGCGGCCACGATGAGTGACCGGGGGCCCGACGACAGCGGAGTGTGGTCACAGGGGGCCACCGCCCTCGGGCACCGCCGCTTGAAGATCATCGACCTCTCCGCCGCCAGCGGGCAACCGATCGTCGACCCGGCCGCCGGGCTCACCGGCGTGTTCAACGGCTGCATCTACAACTACCGCGAGCTGCGCCAGGAGTTGCAGGCTAAGGGCCACCGCTTCTTCTCCTCCGGCGACAGCGAGGTGGTGGTCAAGGCGTACGCCGAGTGGGGGCTCGACTTCGTCGACCACCTGATCGGCATGTTCGCCGTCGCGATCACCGAGCGGGACACCGGCCGGCTGGTGCTGGCCCGGGACCGGCTCGGCATCAAGCCGCTCTACCTGGCCGAGACGCCGGGCGTGGTGCGGTTCGCCAGCACCCTGCCCGCCCTGCTGGCCGGCGGCGGGATCGACACCACCATCGACCCGGTGGCACTGTCGCACTACCTCAGCTTCCACAGCATCGTGCCGCCGCCGCGCACCATCCTGCGTGGCGTGGCCAAGCTCCCCCCGGCCACCGTCCGGGTCTACGAGCCCGACGGCCGCACCCACGAGCGGGTCTACTGGGACCCGTCGTTCACCCGGGACGCGTCGCGCGCCGACTGGTCGGCCCGGGACTGGGAGGACGCCCTGCTGGAGTCGCTGACCACCGCCGTACGCCGGCGGATGGTCGCCGACGTGCCGGTGGGCGTGCTGCTCTCCGGCGGCCTGGACTCCAGCCTGGTGGTGGCGCTGCTGGCCGGCGAGGGGCAGACCCGCTCCGGGCTGTCCACCTTCTCGATCGGCTTCGACGCCGTCGGCGGGCGGGAGGGCGACGAGTTCGTCTACTCCGACCTTGTGGCCAAGACGTTCGGCACCGACCACCACCAGCTCAAGGTGGCCGCCGGTGACCTGGTTCCGCCGCTGGAGGCGGCGGTGGCCGCGATGAGCGAGCCGATGGTCAGCCACGACTGCGTCGCCTTCTACCTGCTGAGCCAGGAGGTCTCCAAGCACGTCAAGGTGGTCCAGTCCGGTCAGGGCGCGGACGAGATCCTCGGCGGCTACCACTGGTACCCGCCACTGGCCGGCATCGACCGGGAGCAGGCCCTCGACTCGTACGCGAAGGCGTTCTTCGACCGGGACGCGGCCGGGCTGGCCCGGGTGCTCAACCCGGCGTGGCTGGCCGACGGCGATCCGGCGCGCGAGTTCGTCGCCGCCCACCTGGGCCGGGCCGGGGCGCAGACCGCCGTCGACGCCGGCCTGCGGATCGACACCCAGGTCATGCTCACCGACGACCCGGTGAAGCGGGTCGACAACATGACCATGGCGCACGGCCTGGAGGCCCGGGTGCCGTTCCTCGACCACGAGTTCGTGGAGCTGGCGGCGAGCTGCCCGCCCGAGCTGAAGCTGGCCCAGGGCGGCAAGGGCGTGCTCAAGGAGATCGGCCGCCGGGTCCTGCCGCACGAGGTGATCGACCGCCCAAAGGGTTACTTCCCGGTGCCCGGCCTGACCCACCTGGAGGGCAAGCTCCTCGACCGGGTCCGCGACGCGCTCACCGCGCCGCAGGCCCGCCGCCGCGACCTGTTCCGTGCCGACTACGTCAATGCGCTGCTCGCCGACCCGAACGCCGAACTGACCCCGTTGAACGGAAACAAACTGTGGCAACTGGGACTCCTGGAAATGTGGCTCCAGAGCCACGGAATCGACTGACCGTGAACGAGACCCTCGCGACCGGCACGGCCCGTACCGACCGGGAGCGGGTGCTCGGCCGCCGCCGGGAACGCATCGGCCCCGGCGGTGACCCGGTCGCGCCGGCCACCGCACCGGAGCCGCGCCGGGAACCGGCCGGGCCGTCAGACGTGGTCCTGGACTGCGGCTGGGGGCGGCTGGTGTTCGGCCAGACCTTCCACGAGCAGGTGGCGGTGGCCCATGTGCTGCGGTCCGAGGCGGCCGGCTCCCGGGACATCTGCATCTACCTGCGCGACCCGCACGTGCTGGTGTCCCGGCTGCCCGACGAACTGTTCATCGACCCGTCGCTGACCTACCGGCTGCCGCTGGGTGAGCGCCGCCCGGAGGCCACCGGGCGGATGGAGATCCCGGGGCTGGTCGTCCGGCCGCTGCGCGACGCCGACGACGCGGACGCGGTGAACCGGATCTACGCCCGCAACGGCATGGTCACCGCGCCGGTGGAGGTGCTCGTCGACAACGCCGGCACCGACCGGTTCCTGCATCTGGTGGCCGAGGCGAGCACCGGGGAGATCGTCGGCACCATCACCGGCGTCGACCACGTGGCGGTCTTCGGCGACCGGGAGAACGGCGCGAGCCTGTGGTGCCTGACCGTCGACTTCAACACCGCCCCGCCCGGCACCGGTCAGGCCCTGCTCACCGAGCTGGCCGACCGGCTCGACGAGCGGGGCCGGGCGTTCGTCGACCTGTCGGTGCTGGCCGAGAACTCCGGCGCGATCCGGCTCTACGAGCGGTTGGGTTTCCACCGCACCGGCACGCTCTGCGTCAAGCGGAAGAACCCGATCAACGAACGGCTGTTCCTGCCGGCCACCCCGGCGGGCTACGACGAGCTGAACCCGTACGCGAGGATCGTCGCCGACGAGGCGATGCGGCGCGGCATCCGGGTGGAGGTCACCGACGCGCACTGGGGTGAGCTGCGGCTGACCAACGGCGGCCGGACGATCGTCACCCGCGAGTCGCTGTCCGAGCTGACCTCGGCGGTGGCGATGAGCCGCTGCGACGACAAGCGGGTCACCCGGCGCATCCTCACCGAGGCGGGCCTGTCGGTGCCGCGTGGCCGGACCGCCACCGGCGACGCCGACGACCTGGCCTTCCTCACCGACGTCGGCCCGGTGGTGGTCAAGCCGGCCCGGGGCGAGCAGGGCAACGGCATCACCGTCGGGGTACGCACCGCCGAGGCGTTGGCCACGGCCGTCGAGCTGGCCCGCCGGTTCTGCCCCGACGTGCTGATCGAGGAGCTGCGCGCGGGCGAGGACCTGCGGGTGATCGTGATCGACCATGAGGTGGTGGCCGCCGCCGTACGCCGACCGGCGCAGATCACCGGTGACGGGGTGCACGACGTCACCGCGCTGATCGAGCGGCAGAGCCGACGCCGGGCCGCCGCCACCGGCGGGGAGTCCCGCATCCCGGTCGACGAGATGACCCGCGAGGTGGTGGCCGAGGCCGGGCACCGGATGGACGACGTGCTGCCCGAGGGGCGGGTGCTGGCGGTGCGCCGGACGGCGAACCTCCACACCGGTGGCACAATCCACGACGTGACGGCCGAACTGCACCCGACGATCGCCACCGCCTGCGTGGCGGCGAGCCGGGCCCTGGACATCCCGGTGACCGGGCTGGACCTGCTGGTCCCCGCCCCCGACCAGCCCGAGCACGTGTTCATCGAGGCGAACGAGCGGCCGGGGCTGGCCAACCACGAGCCCCAGCCGACCGCCGAGCGCTTCGTGGACCTGCTCTTCCCGGGCACCCGGGCCCCGCAGCGTCTCTGGAGCCCGGCCGGGCCCGGAGGGGTCGCGTGAGCCTCAAGCCCCTGGAGATCGACCTGGACTACCTGCGCCAGGTGCTGGTGGAGTTGCTGGACATCCCCAGCCCGTCGGGGCGTACCGACCACGTGCAGCAGTACGTGGGGGAACGCCTGTCCGCGCTGGGCATCCCGTCCACGCTGACCCGGCGGGGGGCGCTCAGCGCCTGCTTGCCCGGCCCCCGGCAGACCGGTGCCGACCGGGCGATCGTGGTGCACACCGACACCATCGGCGGGATGGTCAAGCGGCTCAAGGAGAACGGCCGGCTGGAGCTGAAGACCATCGGCACCCACTCGGCCCGGTTCGCCGAGGGCGCGCACGTGCGGATCTTCACCGACGACCTGGACCGGGTGGTCACCGGGCAGGTGTTGCCGTTGAAGGCCAGCGGGCACCGCTACAACGACGACGTCGACCTGCAGGGCGTCGGCTGGCAGCACGTCGAGGTACGCGTCGACGAGCCGGTCGAGGACATCGCCGGCCTGCGGGCGCTGGGCATCGACGCGGGCGACTTCGTGGCGTTCCTGCCGAACCCGATGGTCACCCCGTCCGGTTACGTGAAGTCCCGGCACCTGGACGACAAGGCCGGGGTGGCGGCGGTGCTGACCGCGTTCAAGGCGGTGGTGGACGCCGGTATCACCCCCACCGTCACCGCCCACCTGCTGGTCACCGTCACCGAGGAGATCGGCCACGGCGCCAGCCACGGCCTGGACCCGGACGTCGCCGAGATCGTCTCGGTGGACGCGGCGGTGGTCGCGCCGGGCCAGCAGTCCCGGGAGGACGCGGCGACCCTGGCGATGGGCGACGGGGTCGGCCCGTTCGACTACCACCTGACCCGCAACCTGGCCACCATCGCCCGGGAACACGGGGTGGACCTGGTCCGCGACGTCTTCGACTACTACCGCTCGGACGTGGCGGCGGCGGTCGAGGCGGGCGCGCACGCCCGGGTGGCGCTGCTCGGTTTCGGGGTGGACGCCACCCACGGCCACGAGCGCACCCATCTGGACGGCCTGGCCCACCTGACCCAGTTGCTCTGCCTCTATCTCCAGAGCGACCTGGTCTTTCCCGAGTGGGACGCCGAGCCGGAGGGCGACCTGGCCGACTTCCCGTCGCTGGCGGTGCAGCCGGCCAACGAAGACGGCCCCCGTGAGGGCCCGATCGGCATCGACTGACCGGCTCCGCGCAGCCCTGACCACCGGCCCGGCCGGCGGTCACGTCGCCGGTGGGTGGCGGCCCGCGTCGCGCCCGCCACCCACCGGCCGGGTCGATCGCTGCCCGGCGGGTGACCGACGCCTTCGCACCGGCCACCCCGGCCGGGTCACCGGTTGCGGCGGTCCGCCGCGTGCAGGAGCGCAATCAGCGCCTCGGTCGGTCGCAGCACCGCGTCCCGGGCTGCCGGGTCACCGGTGATCCGCTGCCGCGCCCGGTCGGCCAGCTGCGCCAGCAGTTCACCGGCGCGGGCCGCGTTGCCGGCGGTGCCGGCCTGCTCGGCCCGCTGGAGCCGGTCGGTCAGCCGGGCCGCCACGTACTCGGTGATCCGGCCGGCGGCGACGTACTCCGCGATCAGGTACCGCAGGTCGGAGTACCAGGCGGGGTCGCGGGTGAACGACGCGGGCAGGTGACCGGCGTCGGCGGCGGCGAGGGTCGCCGCGACGCTGGCGTCCACGTACGACCCGACGGTCGGGTATCGGGTGGCGAGTTGCGCGTCGGTCAGCGGCACCGAACTGCCGTCGAGGAAGCAGAAGCCGGGTCCGGTGTTGCTGCCGCTGTTGACCCGCAGCGGCACCTGGTGCTGGGCGAGCCGGATACCGCCGAGGGCGAGCCCGAGGTCGTCGCGGGCGATGGCCGGCGGGGTCGTGGTGGTCGTCTGGATCGGCGGGGCACTGGGCGGGGCCACCTGCCGGGCGACCCAGGCGACGGTGTGGTCGTAGACCGCGTTCTGCACCATGTGCTGCGGGACGCGCGACAGCGAGGGCAGCGTGCAGGTCTGCGGTTCACCCGGGTAGCCGCCCGGGTAGCTGCCGATGTCCCGCTTGCGCAGCGGCCCGTAGTCGGTGATCAGCTTCCAGTCGCCGTGCGACGCGCCGGCCACCTCCCAGGAGCGCAGGACGGGCGAGTCGGCCTGGGCGCGGGCCGTCGCGGGCAGGATGCCGCTGGCCACGTCCCCCTCGGAGTTGATCCGGAACACCGGTGTGGTCAGGTCGGTGCGCAACACCCCGCCACCGCCGTGCAGGACGACCGCGTCGAGGACGTTCGCCGACTGCTGGACGCCGTTGTAGTAGTTGGCGAGGCGGCCGGCCGACTGCGAGTGGCCGGTGGCGATCACGTACTGCGGGGCGGGCAGCTTGCCCAGCGGGTCGACGCCGGTCGGGTTGCGGACCGCCTTCACCGCCTGGCTGAAGATGTCGTACGAGAGGCTGTCGTCGGTGACGGTGCCGCCGACGGTGACGTCCAGCGGGCCGTACCGGGTGGGGCTCCACGCCTTGAGCCCGGTGGCGGAGTGCAGCCCGGCCCGCTGGGCGGAGACCCCGACCCAGGCGTAGCCGGAGCGGATCAGGTGTTCGTGCGACTGGAACCAGTCGACCTCCTGGTCCCACTGGTTGCTGACGTTGTTCCACTCGGCGATGACGACACCGTTGAACTTCGTGGTGTTGGCCGGCCGGCGGACCACCAGCCGGGTGCCGTACGGCTGGTCGGTGCCGAGGGTGGTCGCGTTCTGGGTGCCCTGCACGGCGTACCGGGTGGCGGTGCCGAAGAGGAAGAACTCCTCCTCGACGTAGCCGGCGGCGGCCAGGTTGACGTCGGTGGCGAGGAACGGGTAGCCGTGACCGGGGTCGCCGACCGGGGTGGTCCGGGCGATCGGCCCGGCGACCACCGGGTTCGCCACGGTCGCGCCGGTGGCGGTGGACGGCCGGGGCGTGGTCGGCGCGGCTGCGGTCGCCGGGTGGACCGGGCCGGTGGCGACGGCCAGCGCACCGACCAGGCCGAGGGTGAGACATCGTCGGGTGTTCCTGCGGGTGGTGGACGAAACGGGCACGGTTCACCTCACGGGGGGAGCGACCGAGGGGACGACTCGGGCGGCAGCGGCGAGACGTGGCCACTGTGGGGCAGAGAGTAATGCTCACTTCAGGCGAAAGATAGGCCAGACGAGCACGAACTTTCGCCGACTTGAGCAAAAGTCGCCGGCCTGCGACCCTCCCCCGCCGGCATGACGCCGTCTGCGGGATCGCGCGAAAAATCACTACCGGCACCCGGGGCGCAGTGGGTAGCGTGGCGGTACACGGGAAAGGAGGTGGTCCAGACTTGTATAGCAATCGGACTCGTGAGGTGGCTGTCCGCTAGCCGCTGTCCTCGACAGTGAACGACCAAGCATGATCGTCGAGACCGTGTGGCAGCGGTGCGGCGAAACCACGACAGCCACCCGACCCCCGGGGTGCCGACCCAGTCCAGTCGGCCCGTGCGCGAGCACGGAAGCCCCGGGGGTCGCTTCGTCTCCGGAGGAGGCCGGCGGTGTCCATGCGTGAGCTGACGGTGCTCGGTACGGCCAGCCAGACCCCCACCCGGCTGCGCAACCACAACGGCTACGTGCTGCGCTGGGACGACGAGGTGATCCTCTTCGACCCGGGCGAGGGCAGCCAGCGCCAACTCCTGCACACCGGGGTCACCGCCACCGACCTCACCCGGATCTGCGTCACCCACTTCCACGGCGACCACTGCCTCGGCCTACCCGGCACCATCCAACGGCTCTCCCTGGACCGGGTGCCGCACCCGGTGGCGGTGCACTTCCCCGCCGGAGGCGCCGAATACTTCGCCAGGTTGCGGCACGCCAGCAGCTTCCACGAGACCGCCGAGCTGGCCGTCGAACCGATCACCACCGACGGGCAACGGATCACCCTGGGCGTCGGCACGCTGGAGGCCCGCCGGCTGCGGCACCCCGTCGAGACGTACGGCTACCGGCTGGTCGAGCCGGACGGCTGCCGGATGCTGCCGGAGCGACTGTCCGCGTACGGCATCGGTGGGCCGGCGGTCGGCGAGCTGCTGCGCGTCGGGCACCTGGACGTCGGCGGACGCCGCGTCACCCGGGACGAGGTGAGCGTGGTCCGGCCGGGGCAGCGGTTCGCCTTCGTGATGGACACCGGCCTCTGCGACGGGGTGTACGCCCTCGCCGAACACGCCGACCTGCTGGTCATCGAGTCGACGTTCCTGGCGTCGGAGACCGCGCTCGCCGCCGAGGTCGGCCACCTGACCGCCGGCCAGGCCGCCCGGGTCGCCACCGAGTCCGGGGTACGCACCCTGGTGCTCACCCACTTCTCCCAGCGGTACGCCGACCCGCGCCGCTTCCACGACGAGGCCCGCGAGCACTTCACCGGGGAGCTGGTGATCGCCGAGGACCTGACCACCGTGCCGGTCCCGCCCCGGCGGGTAGCCTCGGCCGGGTGACCGTCACGCTCCGTCCCGCCGTCGCCGACGACCTGATGCCGGTGGGCGCCCTGCACCAGCGGTCCCGGATCGCGGCCTACTCGTCGTTCCTGCCGCCCGAGGCGTTGGCCGACCCGACGCCCGAGGCAATGGGGGCGTACTGGGTCGAGCGGTGGACGTGGGAACGCGACGAGCACCTGATGACCGTGGCCGAGCGGGACGGCCGGCTGGTCGGGTTCAGCTACCTCGGCCCGGACGACGGGGGCGACCCGGCGACCGGGCTGCTCAACGCCATCCACCTCGACCCGGCCGAGCGGGGCCGGGGCACCGGCCGGGCGCTGATGGTGGACGCGTTGGACACCATGCGGGTCCGGGGCTGGCGTCGGGCGGTGCTGTGGGTGCTGGAGAGCAACGCCCCCGCCCGGCACTTCTACGAGCGCGGCGGCTGGCGGGCCACCGGCGATCGCCGGGACGAACGGATCGGCCCCACCCGCACCCCGCAGCTGCGCTACGCCCGGCAGCTGCCCGGCTGCTGACCGTCAGGTGCCGTCCTGGTCCGCGTCGACCGAGAAGTTGATCACTGATAGATACCCGTCGCCGTCCTCGACCACCTTCATCAGCATGCTCTCGGCAAAGATGTTGTCGTTGTCGTTGAAGGTGTCCCGCCCGGTGTGCGCGGCGTACGGCGCGGCGGCGTACACCCGGGTGTTGAGCGCCTCGTCGAACATCATCTGGGTGGTGAGCACCCGGTCGTCGCCCAGGTGCACCATCGCGTGGATGTGCGTGGTGCGGCCCCGGTACCAGCCCGGCCAGATGGTGGTGAACTCGACGATCCCGTCGGCGTTGGTGACCTGGGCGCCGCGCAGGTAGCGCTTGTCGTCGGTCGGCGTCAGGTCCGCCGCCGACCCCTCGGCGCCGCCGCCCGGGGCCGCCCCACCCCCTGGCGGGGTGCCGGTGGGCGGGGTGCCACCCGACGCGCCGCCGGGCGGATTGCCGCCGGACAGAGCGCCGCCGCCCGACGCACCGGACGACTGCGCCTCGGCACCCGAGTACAGGCCCTCGGCGTCACAGTGCCAGATCTCCACGACGGCGTTGGCCAACGGTCCGCACTGCTCGCTGTCCTGCACCCGGATCGCCACCCGCAGCCGGGTGCCCGCCCGGTCCTCCCGGATGTCGTTGCGGATCTTGTCGGCGTCGAAGTAGTACGGGCCCTGGGTGGTGCTCGCGGTCAACGTGCAGGTGTTCGCCGCGCCGAACAGCGCAGCCAGGTCGGCCGACGTGCTGGCGGTCGCCTGGGGGGACACGGTCTGGCCGGTCGACGTGGTGACCGTGCCGCTGTCCCGGCCGCAGGCCGCGAGCAGGCCGGCCAGCCCGATCGAGCCGACCCCCGCGATCAGCCGCCGACGGCTGACCCGCTGCCCCTCGTGGTGGTCCAGGTCGTGTCGCATGTCGTTCCTCCCGTGGTCGGTGCCTCTCGGCTCACCCGACCGTAGGGAGGCTGCTCGGATGCCCTCTGTGCTGCCCCTGTGCCCGTGCTGTGAATGGTCGACCCGACGGCGACCGGCCCGGACACGCTGCGGGCCCCTCCCGTCGGAAGGGGCCCCGCAGCGGCGTCGGATCAGCGTGCGCCGAGGTGGGCGAGCAGGTCCTGACGGGTCAGCACGCCCTTGGGCTTGCCGTCGACCAGCACCAGCGCCGCATCGGACTTCTCCAGCAGGCCCACCGCCTCGCTCACCGGCTGGCCGCCACCGACCATCGGCAGCGGGTCACCCATGTGCCGCTCGATGGTGTCGTGCAGGTGGGCCTGACCGGTGAACAGGGCGTCCAGCAGGTCCCGCTCGGCGATCGAGCCGGCCACCTCGCCGGTGACCACCGGCGGCTCGGCCTTGAGCACCGGGAGCTGGGAGACGCCGTACTCACGCATGTAGTCGATGGCGTCGCGGACCGTCTCGGTCGGGTGGACGTGCACCAGTTCGGGCAGGCCGCCCGGCTTGCCGGCCAGCGCGTCGGCGACGGTCGGCTCGGTGCCGGGGTGGTCGAGGAAGCCGTACCGGGCCATCCACCGGTCGTTGAAAATCTTGGACAGGTAGCCCTTGCCGCTGTCCGGCAGCAGCACCACGACCACGTCGTCCGGGCCGGCGGCACGGGCCACCTCCAGCGCCGCCACCACGGCCATCCCGCAGGAGCCGCCGACGAGCAGCCCCTCCTCGCGGGCCAGCCGCCGGGTCATCTCGAAGGACGCCTTGTCGGACACCTCGATGATCTCGTCGGCGACCTCCCGGTCGTACGTCGCCGGCCAGAAGTCCTCACCGACACCCTCGACCAGGTACGGCCGGCCGGTGCCCCCGGAGTAGACCGAGCCCTCCGGGTCCGCCCCGATCACCCTGACCCGCCCCTCGGAAGCCTCCTTGAGGTAACGCCCGATGCCGGTGATGGTGCCGCCGGTGCCGACCCCGGTGACGAAGTGGGTGAGCCCGCCCCCGGTCTGCTTCCACAGCTCCGGGCCGGTGGTCTCGTAGTGCGAGCGCGGGTTGGCCGGGTTGCTGTACTGGTCGGGCTTCCACGCGCCGGGGATCTCCCGGGCCAGCCGGTCGGAGACGTTGTAGTAGGAGCGGGGGTCCTCCGGGGCGACGGCGGTCGGGCAGACCACCACCTCCGCCCCGTACGCGCGCAGCACGTCCTGCTTGTCCTGGCTGACCTTGTCGGGGCAGACGAAGACGCAGTGGTAGCCCTTGAGCTGGGCCACCAGGGCCAGCCCGACACCGGTGTTGCCGCTGGTCGGCTCGACGATGGTGCCGCCGGGCCTGAGCAGCCCGGCGGCCTCGGCGTCCTCCACCATCCGCAGCGCGATCCGGTCCTTGACCGAGCCGCCGGGGTTGAGGTATTCCACCTTCGCCAGCACGGTCGCGCTGATGCCCTCGGTGACGTTGCGCAGTCGTACCAGCGGGGTGTTGCCGATCAGGTCGACGACGTTGTCGTAGTACTGCACCTCGTTGTGCCCTTCGTTGCGGCGCCGGCGACGGCGGCCTGGCAGACGGTCCTTCGTCGCTCAGGGTACGTGCCCTCAGAGCGTCACATGACCGGGGATGACGGAGGCCCGACGCGCCTCCCACTCCAGGAAGCGCTCGGTCTCCGACAGCACGCTGCCGGCCAGCCAGGTGACCATCACGGCGTCGTCCACCAGACCGAGCACGGTCAGGAACAGCTCCGGCACCAGGTCGACAGGCGACACGACGTAGACCGTCGCCGCCGTCATCATCGCCAGCCGCAGCCCGCCGTCGTACTCGCCCCGGGCGGTCGCCCGGATCATCCGGGGCAGCGCCGCCAGCCGGGCACCCAACGACGGGCCACCCCGGGCACCCGCCGCCAGCGACCGGGCCAACGCCGTGAAGGCCGCGGTCCGCTTCAATGTCCTACCCATCTCATCCAGCCCCTCTCCACCGACCAGCGTGACTGTCCGGCGCAAGCCGTCGCCACCTGCGGCGGGGCGACCGCAGGTGGGCCCCGCCACCGGATCAGGTACCCAGAATCGTCGCGGCCCAGCCGGGAAACCGACCGTCCCGACGGAAGCGGGGGGCCGTCACGGCGCGATAATGTCGCTGTATGGGGGTGGCTGGTTCCGTCGTACCGGTGGTTCCGCGCTGGCATCGCGCCCGACAGGTCGCCCGGCTGGCGGCGATCGGCACGGGCGCCACCGCGGCGGCCGTCGCCGCGACCGGCGGGGTGCTGCTCGGCCAGGCCCGGCAGGCCCGACGCACCATCCCGATGGCGCAGGCCCCACCGCCGCGCTGCGACGGCGTCTACGGCGCCAAGATCCCCGGGACACCGCTGACCATGGTGATCCTCGGCGACTCCTCCGCCGCCAGTTACGGGGTGCTGCGGCGGCGGGAGACCCTGGGTTCGCTGCTGGCCACCGGGCTGTCCCGGCGACTGCACCGGGCCGTACGGGTGCACCGCTTCGCCGTGGTCGGCGCACTCTCCGCCGGGCTCCGGCCGCAGGTCGAGGCCGCCCTGGAATGCGCGCCGGACATCGCGGTGATCATGGTCGGCGGCAACGACGTCACCAACCGGTCGCCATACTCCGTGGCGGTCCGGCACCTGGTCGACGCGGTCCGCGCGCTGCGCGCCGCCGGCTGCGAGGTGGTCGTCGGGACCTGCCCCGACCTGGGCGCGATCCAGCCGATCCAACCCCCGCTGCGCTGGTTGGCCCGCCGGTGGAGCCGGCAGCTCGCCGCCGCCCAGACGGTCGCGGTGGTCGAGGCGGGCGGCTGGACGGTCTCCCTCGGTGACCTGCTCGGCCCCCGGTTCTCCGCCGAACCGACCCGGATGTTCGCCTCGGACCGGTTCCACCCTTCCGCCGAGGGGTACGCGATGGCCGCCGCCGCGCTCCTGCCGACCGTAGTGTCGGCGCTCGGCGGCGGGGAACGCCGACCCGCCCCGGGCCGGAGCGACGGCGTGCGGTCGCTGCCCGAGGCCGCCCAGGAAGCAGCCCGGCACGCCGGCACGGAGGTCAGCGGCGCGCAGTTCCGGGGTCGGGAGCGCGGCCCCGCCGGCCGCTGGGCGCAACTGCGGCGGCGGGCCTTCTTCGGCGTCGGCGCGGTGCCGCAGTCCGGTGCCGCCGCCGACTCACCCCAACTGGAGGAACTGGCATGAGCGAGCACAGCGAGCGAACCACCGGGTGCCACGAATGCCACGCAGCGCCGGTCGGCATCGACGTGCACCTGCCGACGGTGACGCCATGACGGGCCGGTCCGTGGGCGGCGAGCTGGCCGTACGCCTCGGTAAGGCCGCGGCGGTCTCCCTGGTCGCCGGGACGATCGGCGGGGCGGCGGTGCTCGCCGGCCAGGCGGTGGCGGCCCGCAACCGCGACTACGCCCAGCCCGAACTGGGCCTGGCGCTGCGGGCCACGGTCGGCCGGGCCGGTGCCCCACCGCTGCGGCTGGTGCTGCTCGGGGACTCCTCGGCGCTCGGTGTCGGGGTGGGCCGCTTCGACGAGACGGTCGGCGGTCAACTCGCCTACCTGCTGGCCGAGGGGCCGACCGGTCGTCGGGTGCACCTGTCCAGCGTGGGTGTCTCCGGCTCCCGCTCCACCGATCTGTCCACCCAGGTGGCGCGGGCGCTGCTCGGGGACCGGCCGGACGTGGCGGTGGTGCTGATCGGGGCGAACGACGCCACGGCGATGAGCCGGCCGTTGGAGGCGGCGGCGTACCTCGCCTCGGCGGTGCGCCGGCTGCGGGAGGCCCGGGTCGAGGTCGTCGTCGGCACCTGCCCGGACCTGGGGGCGGTGCGCGCGGTGGCCCCGCCGCTGCGGCAGGTGATCGGGTGGTCGGGCCGGCGGGTCGCGAGGGCACAGACCGCCGCCGTGCTGGACGCCGGGGGCACGGTCGTCGACCTGGGTACGGAGACCGGGCCGGTGTTCCGGGCCGACGCCGGGACGCTGTGTCACGACGGCTTCCACCCGTCCGCCGACGGTTACCGGGTGTGGGCGCACGCCCTGCTGCCGGCGGTGGTCGCCGCCGCGAACGTCGCCTCCCGGCACTGACCGGCCCCGGAACGCACGGCGGTCCGGCGTAACCGCCCGGCGGTCCGGCATACCCCGCCCGGCGGCCGGGCGTGCCCCGGCGGTCCGGCGTGGCCCCGCGGTCCGGCTTACCCCGGCCGGCGTAGCCCGGGCCGGCGGGTCCGAGCTGCCGGTGGGTCGACGCCGCCGCCACCGGCATGCCGCCCGGGTGACATTTCCCGCTGGTCGGGCTGCTTCCGCGCCAAGTTACCGTCAAGTTAACGTTGGTTCATGCCGATTGAGTCGTCCCGCGACGCCGTCATCGTCGCCACCGCCCGGTCCCCCATCGGCCGCGCGTTCAAGGGTTCCCTGCGCGAGGTCCGCCCGGACGACCTCGCCGCCACCATCGTCCAGGCCGCGCTGGACAAGGTTCCCGGGCTCGACCCGACCACCATCGACGACCTCTACCTCGGGTGCGGGCTGCCCGGCGGCGAGCAGGGCTTCAACCTGGCCCGGGTGGTCGCCACCCTGATGGGCCTGGACGGGCTGCCGGGCGCCACCCTCACCCGCTACTGCGCGTCGTCGTTGCAGACCACCCGGATGGCGATGCACGCGATCCGGGCCGGCGAGGGCGACGTCTTCGTCTCCGCCGGGGTCGAGATGGTCTCCCGGTACGCCCGGGGCAACTCCGACACCCTGCCACCCGAGGCGCAGGCGCTGGTCGGCGGTGGCTGGGAGAACCCGCGCTTCGCCGAGGCGCGGCAGCGGTCGGTGGCCCGCGCCCAGGGCGACGCCGAGGTGTGGACCGACCCGCGCGACGCCGGGCAGCTCCCCGACATCTACCTGGCGATGGGGCAGACGGCGGAGAACCTGGCCCAGGTGTACGACGTCACCCGGGAGGAGATGGACGCGTTCGGCGTCCGCAGCCAGAACCTCGCCGAGAAGGCCATCGCCGACGGCTTCTGGGTCCGCGAGATCACCCCGGTCACCACCCCGGACGGCAGCGTGGTCGACACCGACGACGGCCCGCGCGCCGGGGTCACCCTGGAGGCGGTGGCCGGGCTGAAGCCGGTCTTCCGCCCGGACGGCCGGATCACCGCCGGCAACTGCTGCCCGCTCAACGACGGGGCCGCCGCCGTGGTGGTGATGAGCGCCCAGCGGGCCGACGAGTTGGGGCTGACCCCGCTGGCCCGGATCGTCTCCACCGGCGTCACCGCCCTGTCGCCGGAGATCATGGGCCTCGGCCCGGTCGAGGCGTCCCGGCAGGCGCTGCGCCGGGCCGGGATGACCGTCGACGACGTCGACCTGGTCGAGATCAACGAGGCGTTCGCCGCCCAGGTGATCCCGTCGTACCGGCAGCTCGGCATCCCCGAGGACAAGGTCAACGTGATGGGCGGGGCGATCGCCGTCGGCCACCCGTTCGGGATGACCGGCGCCCGGATCACCGGCACCCTGCTCAACGCCCTGCAGTGGCACGACGCGACCATCGGCCTGGAGACCATGTGCGTCGGCGGCGGTCAGGGCATGGCGATGGTGCTCGAACGGCTCAGCTGAGCCGCTACAGCGCGCCGCGGGTCGCCGTCACCAGGGCGGCGGCCCCGGCCAGTACCGCCTCCGGCGGGCCGGCGGCCACCAGGTCCGCCGTGACCACCCGGAGCTGGTCGGGCAGCGCCATCGGGTGCGCCAACCGGGGTACGTCCCGCCGGGGCTCACCCTCCGCGTCGGCCGCCAGGTCGGCGACCTCCTGCACCAGCTTGTGCACCAGGTCGGCCCGGGACACGTTGCCGCCCTCGGCGACCGCCGCCCAGCGCGGCTGCTGCCAGTGGCCCACCTGACGGACCAGCAGGTCCACCGCCCGGCCCAACTCCGCTGCGCTCATCGTCGGCGAGTCTACGCACCCCGGTCGGGGTGCGTAGACGACGACGCCCGCCGCCGCAGGGTGCACGGTGGCGGGCGTCGGGTGCGAAAGCGTCAGTCGTCACCCTGGAAGTAGCTGATCAGACGGAGCATCTCCAGGTAGAGCCAGACGAGGCTGACCACGATGCCGAACGCGGCCGTCCAGGAATAGCGGGCCGGCAGCCCCATCCGGACGCCGTCCTCGACCTCCTTGAAGCTGAGCACGAAGCTCAGCGAGGCGACCACGATGCAGACCAGGCTGAACCCGATGGCCAGCGGGCTGCCGTCGCGCAGGCCGGTGTTCACGCCGAACAGCGCGAGCACCAGGTTGATCAGCATGACGGCGAACAGGCCCGCCATCACGGCGATCATGCCCTTGACGAACTTGGGGGTGGCCCGGATGACGCGCGCCTTGTAGAGGATGGTCATCACGAAGAAGACGCCGAAGGTGGCGACCACGGCCTGGAGCACGATGCCCTGGTAGGCCGTTTCGTAGACCTTGCTGACCAGGCCGACGAACGCGCCCTCGACGATCGCGTACGCGACGACCAGCGCCGGGTTGGCGACCCGGGAGAACGAGATGATCAGCCCGAGGACCAGGCCGACCATAGCGGCGCCGATCCAGGCGACGCCGAGCACCGAATCCGGCACCAGGATCCAGGCGGCGGCGGCGGAGACGCCGAGGATCGCCAGGAGCGTGACGGTCTTGACGACGACGTCGTCGAGGGTCATCGTGCCGGACACCTGCGGGGCGACCGGGGAACCGGGCTGACCCGGGTACTGCTGGGGAACGCCGGGCTGTCCGTAACCGTACGGCCCGGGCTGGGCGTACCCGGCGGAGCGCTCCCGCTCGGCCGCCTGGCCGAGCCGGGCGAGCACCGGGTTCGAGGTCTTCACTGTCTCAGGCCTCCCTCAGGGGGTCAGTCGCACGCAAACGTGCACTCCCAGGGTAAACGGCCCGGTGCCAGCCGGTACGGCCGGGACGCTGTGGGAAAGCTGAGAGTGTGTGGTGCCCGGGGCGGGTCTCGAACCCGCACGCCTTGCGGCAGCCGCTTTTAAGGCGGCCGTGTCTGCCGTTCCACCACCCGGGCGAAAGCGCGTCACGTCGATGCGCGGCGGTGCAGTCCCACGGTAACCGGTCCGTGTCGCCCCGGCGTACCCGGCGACGCGAACGCCCCTGCCCGCTCCGGCGGGCAGGGGCGTTCGGTGTCGGAGCGGCGGTCAGGCCGCCCTGCTGGTGATCGGGATCGGCTGCGACGCCTCCGCGAACTCCTCCCGCGGGTCGTGCAGCTGACCGAGCGCGACCACCTCACGCTTGAGGAAGAAGGCCAGCGACCAGTCGACCACGACCCGGACCTTGCGGTTGAACGACGGGATCCGGCTCATGTGGTACGTCCGGTGCATGAACCAGGCCGGCCAGCCCGTCATCTTGATGCCGTACACCTGGGCGACGCCCTTGTGCAGGCCGAGGCTGGCCACGCTGCCGGCGTGCTTGTGCTTGTAGTCGACAGGCGGCCGGCCCCGGACCACCAGGGCGATGTTGTCGGCCATCCGGGCGGCCTGCCGCACCGCGTGCTGGGCGCTCGGCGAGCAGTAGTTGCCCGGCTCCTTGGTGAGGTCCGGCACGGCCGCGCAGTCACCGGCGCTCCACGCCCCCTCGACCACCCGGTCGCCGTCGACGACCTGGAGGGTGGGCAGGCAGGTGACCCGCCGCCGCTCGTCGCGGGGGAAGTCGGTGCGGTCCAGCATCGGCGACGGCTTCACCCCGGCCGTCCAGACGATGGTGTCGGAGCGGAAGCTGTCGCCGTCGGAGAGCTTCACCACACCGTCGACGCAGGACTCCAGCCGGGTGTCCAACCGGATGTCCATGTTCCGCTTGAGCAACTGCTGCACCGTGTAGGCGCCCATGTCCCGGTCGACCTCGGGCAGCACCCGCTGGGTCGCCTCGACCAGCACCCAGCGCATGTCGTCCGGTTCCAGCTCGGGGTAGTAGCGCAGCGCGTCCCGGGCCATGTCCTCCATCTCGGCCAACGCCTCGATGCCGGCGTAGCCGCCGCCGACGAAGGTGAAGGTCAACGCGGAGCGACGGACGTCGGGATCCGGCGTGGCGGCGGCCACGTCGAGCCGGTCCAGCACGTGGTTGCGCAGGTAGATGGCCTCACCGATGGTCTTGAAGCCGATCCCGTGCTCGTGCAGGCCCGGGATGGGCAGGGTGCGGGACACCGAGCCGGGGGCGACGACCACGTGGTCGTAGGGGATCTCCCGGGTCGGGCCGGAGATCGGCTGCACCACCGCGGTCTTGCGGCTGTGGTCGATCCGGGTCACCGCGCCCGCGACCACCTTGCACTTGCGCAACTCGCGCCGCAGCGGCACCACGGAGTGCCGGGGCGAGATGTTGCCGGCCGCCGCCTCGGGCAGGAACGGCTGGTAGGTCATGTGCGGCTGCGGGTCGACGACGACGACCTCGGCCTCACGGGAGCTCAGCTTCTTGGACAGGCGCAGAGCGGCGTACAGGCCCACGTGCCCGGCACCCACGACAAGGATCCGCTTCGGATTCACGTATCCATCTTTCCCCGGGCGGCTGCGGTAATACCCCTCGAGACCCCCATCTGTGACGGAGCACAACACCTGTGAGCTGCGCAACGTCGCGCTATCTGCGGCGCAGCAGCCAACCCAGCAGCCCGCTCAGACCCACCGCCACCAGCAGTCCGACCACCGTGGCGGTCTGGAAACCGTCATCCGGGCCGAGTTGCCCCGCCCGGGTCAGCAACACGCCGATCACCGCGGAGGCCAGCACCACCGCGCCGGCCCGGGTGAGCCAGCGCAGCACCACGTTCGGGTCGGTCACCCCGTCGTAGGGCAACACGGCCACCAGGGCGCAGAGGGTGTGCCCGAGGTAGAGCAGGGTCGCCACCGCCAGCAACCGCCACAACGCGATCGGGCGGTCGTAACCGGCCGAGGCGAACACCCAGCCGGCGACCGTGACCAGCACGGCGAAGGTCGGCCAGACCCGGCGCGGGGCCACCGCCGGCAGCACCGCCACCACCGTCAGCGCGAGCAGCGACCGGGCCTGGAACAGCTCCACCGGGTACGCCAGCAGCAGGCCGGCCAGCACCACCAGGAAGACCGCCCCGCGCACCAGCAACGGCAGCAGCGCCACCCGACGCACCGCCGTGCGGGCCGCCCGGACCCGCTCCCGGGCCGCGTCCACCGGGCTCACCGGCCACCCACCCGGGGGGCGGTGGCCAGCCGGGCGACGTCCCGCAGCACCTGGTCCAGGCTGCCCGCGCCGGCCCAGCCCACCACCGGCACGCCGTGCTCCCGGAGCTGGGCGATCATCGTGTCCCGGTCCAGCCGCCACAGCCGGTACGCAACCGGTGCCCAGCCCCGGTCGCCGGGCGGGGCCAGGTCGGTCGGCAGGGTGTCCACCGCCACCACGAACCGTCCGCCCCGGGCCAGCCGGGCCAACATCTGCGCGGACCGCTCGTCGAGCAGCGGGGTGAGCACCACCACCAGCGCGTCGGCGGAGAGCACCTGCGGCCCGAACACCTGGTCGTACGGCTCGTGTGGGGAGGACTCGGCGTGCACGTCGAGCAGCCACTCCAGCACGGTCAGGTACTGCCGGCGGCCGGTCGCGGGGCGCAGCCGACGGGCCGCCGGGCCGTACTCCAGCAGGGCCACCCGGTCGCCCCGGTGCAGGTAGTGCTCGGCGATCGCGGCGGCGGCCCGGACGGTGGTGTCCAACACGGATGCCGCTCCGGCCACCCCGCCGGACCGCCCCGCCTCGGCCAGCACGTCGAGCAGGACGACCACCTCGGCGTCCCGGTCGGACAGGGTCGACGCCACGTGCAGTTGCCGGGTCCGCAGCGACACCCGCCAGTCGATGCGGCGCAGCCGGTCCCCCGGCCCGAAGACCCGCACCCCGGCCAGTTCCCCGCCCTCCCCCGGCCGGCGCGAGTGGTGCGCGCCGACCAGCCCGGCGGCCCGGGGCATCGCCTCCACCGCGTCGAACGGCTCGGTCTTCGGGTACACCCGCATCCGCACCGGTTCGGTGAGCACCGCACGGGAGACCAGCAGTCCGTCGGCGGCGGCGGCCCGGGCACCGGCCGGACCGACCGGGTGCCGCCCCCAGCGCAGCGCGGTGCCGGACAGTTCCAGGTCGACGGCGGTGCCGGTGGACAACGCCGTCACGAAGGGCCGATCCATGCCGCCGGAGCGGCTGACATCCAGCTCGATGCCGCCGAAACCGACCCGCCGCACCGACAGCCACGGCGAGACGCGGGTCCGGACCACCACCACGTCGTACGGCACGGTGTCCGGATTGCCCACCGCCACCGCGCCGGCCAGGTCACCGCCCTCTACCAGCTGGGCATCCTCGGCGATGATCTCCAACTGTGGGGCGGCGGAGGGCCGGCGACGCAACGCGTACGCGGTGCCGAGCGCGAACGGGGTGGCCAGCACGACCAGGTCGACCCGGCCGAGCAGCACCGCGGCGATCAGCAGCAGCCCGGTGAGCAGCACCGCCCGGCCGAGCGCCCAGGTGGGCGACCAGCCCGCCGTCGGCTCCTGACGGTCCGGCACGACGATCAGCGCCCGGCCCGGCCGGCCGCGTAGCTGGGCAGCGCCCCACTGGCCGGGGCCGGGGTCTGCTCCAGCACCTCGCCGACCACGAACGACGGGTCGACCCGGCGCAGCCACATCTCCGGACGCAACGTGATCCGGTGCGCCAGCGCGGGGGCGGCCACCTCCTTCACGTCCTCCGGCACCACGTAGTCCCGGCCGGCGAAGACGGCCCGGACCCGGGCCAGCAGCAGCAACGCCAGCGAACCCCGAGGGGACGCCCCGACCAGCACCGACGGGTGTTCCCGGGTGGCCGCGGTGAGGTCCACGATGTACTTGCCGACGGAGTCCTCCACCACCACGTCCTCCAACGCGGCCTGCATGGCCCGCAGGGTTGCGGCGTCGACCACCGGCTCGATCTGCGCCTCCTCGCGGCGGCGGTCCATCCGGCGGCGCAGCACCTCCCACTCCTCGTCGCGCTGCGGGTAACCGAACGACACCCGCAGCAGGAACCGGTCGAGCTGCGCCTCGGGCAGCGGGTACGTCCCCTCGTACTCGATCGGGTTGGCGGTGGCCAGGACGTGGAACGGCTCGTCGAGCCGGTAGGTGACGCCCTCGACGGAGACCTGCTTCTCCTGCATCGCCTCCAGCAGCGCCGACTGGGTCTTCGGCGGGGTCCGGTTGATCTCGTCGGCGAGCAGCAGGTTGGTGAAGAGCGGACCGGCCCGGAAGGAGAAGTCGCCGGTGCGCTGGTCGTAGAGGAACGAGCCGGTGACGTCGGCGGGCAGCAGGTCGGGGGTGAACTGGAGGCGGCGGAAGTCCAACCCGAGGGCCTGGGCGAAGGAACGGGCGGTCAGTGTCTTGCCCAGGCCGGGCAGATCCTCCAGCAGCACGTGCCCGCCGGCCAGGATGCCGGCGAGGACCAGTTCCAGGGACTCCCGCTTGCCGACCACGACCGTGCCGACCGCGTCCAGCACCGCCCGGGCCAGGTGGCCGACCTCCGTGGCGGGAATGCTGCGGTCCACGTCGTTCATCAGATCTTCTCCAGTTCGGCGACGATCGCCGCGAGGTCGCGCGGCGACGGGGGACGGCGGGAGGGGGTCTCGAGGAAACTCCACAGCGGGTCCCCGAGCAGGGCCCGGGCCCGGGTCGGGTCGGCTTCCCTGGTCAGGCCGTGGCGTTGGCGCAGCCGCTCGTCGGCCAGCTCGCCGAGACGGGGCAGGATCCGCTCGGTGAACCGCTCCTGGTTGCCCGAGGACCAGTCCAGCGGTCGTTCCCAGCCGTTGATCGCGGCCCGCAGCGCGTCCCGGGCCGCCCAGTTGTAGGCGCCCGGCTCCTCACCGGCCGGGGTCCGGGCCCCGCTGCGGGGCGGGGGCGGCGGGGCCAGCGCGGCGGTGACCCGACGGACGGTGAGCACCGCCAGCACCCCCGCCACCACGATGCCGATCGACAGTTGCAGACCGACCGCGCGCAGGCCGACCAGGACCACGGCGGTCACCCCGGCGGTGGTCAGGAGCAGCCGGAACAGCCAGCGCACGCGCCCGCCCCGGGCCCGGCCGGACCGGGCCGACGGCTCCTCCTCGAAACGGAACAGGTCGTCCAGACCGGTCGACTCGCTCACCCCGACACCCCGCCGGACGGGTGGCGGGCGGTCACGCCGGCACCCCACCGGGTGCGGTGTGCTGGCGGGCGGTCACGCCGGCACCTGCGGGTCGGCCAGGGCGGTGAGTTCGCCACGCAGCCGGCGCAGCGCCCCCCGGGCCTGGTCCCGCATCCGGGCGTCGACGCTGCGGGTGGCGTAGCGGGCCTCGCGGTAGACGTGGGCGAAGCCGTCCAGCACGTCGGCGCTGGCGATGGCGGGCACCCCGGCGGCCGGGTCTCCCCGCAACAACCGGGTGACCAGGTCGGTCGGGGTGTCCCCGGTAAGCCTCGGCACGCCGGCCTCGGTGGCGGCCTCCTCCAGCCGCACCCAGCAGGCGATGACGGCGGTACGCGGGTCGGTGTCGGCGTCGTCCAGCTCCTCCAGGCCGGCGTCGAGCGCGGCCACCACCTCCCGGGCGGTCCCCTCGGCGGTACGCCGGGCCCGCGCGGCGGGCACCGCCCGGGTGGTCCGGCGCAGCGCGCCGCGCAGCAGCGTCCAGGCCAGGTAGCCCACGGCGGCCAGGATCGCCAGCCCGAGCAGGCCGAGCGCCGCCGTGGCGGTCCACTGCGGAACACTCGCCCGGGTCTGCTCGGCGTCGGCACGGGGCTCGATCGGGATCGACGCGGCCGGCTCGGCGGACGGGTAATCCGGCACGTACGGGATGTTGTCGGCGGCCGGCGGGATACGGCTCGCGCCGATCGAGGAGTGCCCGGCGGAGAGCGCGGCGGCGAGCAGCAGCAGCGTCACCAGGGCGACGGGCCACCACCTGCGCAGTACGCCGAGGTCCATCGCCACCGCCCCACGCTGCTCAGTCCACCCCCGCGAGCTGTTTCGCCCGGGCGAACACGTCGTCCAGCATCTGTGTGGTCAACCGCCCGGTGAAGGTGTTCTGCTGGCTGACGTGGTAGCAACCGAGCAGATCGGGAGCGGCCGACCCGGACCAGTGTGCCCCATGGCCGAAGACCGGTCGCGGGCTGGGCGGTCGGACGCCGTACACCTGGCGTAGCACCGGCCACCACGCCGCCCAGGCGAACGCGCCCAGGGCGACGACCACCCGCATGGTGGGTCGGATCAGGGCCACCTCCCGGTGCACCCAGGGGGCGCAGGTGTCCCGCTCGGCCGGGGTGGGCTTGTTGTCCGGCGGGGCGCAGCGCACGGCGGCGAAGATCCGCACGCCGGTGAGGGCGAGGCCGTCGTCGGCGGCGACGCTGGTGGGCTGGTTGGCCAGCCCCGCGCGGTGCAGGGCGGCGAAGAGCACGTCGCCGGAGCGGTCGCCGGTGAAGACCCGCCCGGTCCGGTTGCCGCCGTGGGCCGCCGGGGCCAGGCCGAGGATCCCGATCCGGGGTTCGGACACCGGGCCGGGTGGGGTGGCGGACGGGCCCGCGCCGCCGCGCCCGGTGCGGTTGTCGGGGGCGCCGAAGCCGGGCACCGGGCGACCCCAGTAGTCCTGGTCGCGGAACGCGGCCCGTTTCGTCCGGGCGACCTCCTCCCGCCAGTCGACCAGGCGCGGGCAGGCGAAACAGTCGCTGACCGCCGCGTCGAGGTCGGCCAGGTCGGTCGCCCGCGCGGCGCGGGCGACCACCTCGGCGGGGGTACGGGACACGGTCGGCCTGGGCACCGTCAACGCCTGCGCCCGTCGGCTGACCGGCGCTCAGCCAAGCTTGGCCCGGAAGAGTTCGAGGGTGCGGGCCCAGGCGGTGGCGGCGGCCCGCTGGTCGAAGTTCTCCGGCCGGTCCTCGTTGAAGAACGCGTGCGCGGTGCCCGGGTAGTCGTAGGTCTGGCAGGTGCCGCCGGCGTTCTCCACGGCCCGGCGTACCGTCTGCACGCCGTCGGCGGCGGACAGTCCGTCGGCCTCTGAGCAGTGCACGACCGCCGCCTTACCCGCGTAGTCGGTCCACTCGGTGGGCATCCCGTCCCACGGCAGCCGGGGGTAGAAGGCGGCGGTGGCGACGATCCGCTCGGCGCGGGTGGCCGCCCACAGCGCCAGGCTGGCACCGGCGCAGAACCCGGCGCACCCCACCTTGCCGGTCACCTCGGCCCGACCGGCGAGGTATTCCGCCGCCCCGGCGATGTCGGCCGCCGCCTCGTCCATCTGGGTGCTGTTGAGCATCTGCCGGGGCTCACTGGGCTTGCTGGCCGGCTGGCCGTGCCGGAAGTCGGGGGCCAACGCCACGAAGCCGGCCTCGGCGAACCGGTCCACCACCGAGCGGATGTGCGGCACGAGACCCCACCAGTCCTGGATGACGATGACCGCCGGGCTGGCCGTCGCACTGGCCGGTACCGCGAGATACCCCTCGCCGGTCCCTGCGTTCCGGCGGTAACTCACCATCTCGCCCATCGGCCCGTCCTCCTGTCGGTCAGTCATCGTCGGCTGGTCGCAGGGCGTTCCTACGTGTCGGTAGCCTGCCACGCCGTACGCGTGCCGGGAAGATGCCAGAACAGTGGCATATACCTCGCGTTCATCGAACGGTGGCGTGCAACACGCCGACGGCGGCGCGGGAATCCCGCGCCGCCGTCGGCTGATCGTCGTACGGACCGGTCAGGCCCTGTCGGTCACGCCTTCTTGGTGAGGCAGAGCAGGTAGCCCTTGCCGCCCGGGGCGATGTTGTAGAAGACGTAGCCGTCCTCACCCTCCTTGATGTACTGCTCGCACGCCTTACCGGTCTTGGCCTGCGCCTCGGTCTGCTCCTCGACCCGGCCGACCACGTTGTAGACGGCGTCGGTCGAGGTGCACTTGACCACCTTGGCGTCGCTGACCGACTTCTCCTGCGTGCCGGTCACCTCCGGCAGCTCGGCGATGCAGTCACCGGCCTTCGCCTCGGCCGTCTCGTCGGGGTTGAGGAAGTTGCCGATGGCATTGGCGACGCCGAACTTCAGCGCCGCGATCACCAGGAAGGCGACGATCGCGCCGACGATGCCGAGCACCTTCTTCGCCCCGCCACCCTTCGGTTCCGTCGGCTGCGCGGCGGTGGCCGGGGTGACCGGTTCGGGCTGGGCCACCTGCTCCGCCTGCGGCGCGGGGGACGATGCGACCTGCTCTGACACTGAATTTCCTTCCGAGGGGCGAATGAGCAGACGACAACGTAGCGACGAAGATCAGCGCGTGCTGCCCCGTTCCCCTCGTCCGTTCAGCCATTTCCCAGCAACGGCAGGTCAGCCGGTGGCGGTGGGCAGGGGCACCCCCGCCGGCCCGGACACCGAGGGCGACGCGACCGGCACCGATCCCGTGGGTACGGGGTTTCCCGGCGCGGTGGCTGTCGGCGCAACACCCGGCGCGGTGGCCGTCGGCGCAACACCCGGTGCGGTGGCCGTCGGCGCCGCACCCGGCGCGGTGGCCGTCGGCGACCCGCCGGGGCTCACGCCGGACCCGGGCGGGAGCGGGGCGACGGCCGGCGGACGCGGCCGGAACGGCGCCTGCTGCGGACAGTACGGGTAGCCGCGCTGCACCGGGTTGACGTCGGGCAGGGCCGGATCGTCGCAGGCCGGCCAGCCCAACCGGATCGGGGTGCCGTTCTGGTCGAAGAGCCGGGCGTTCTCCACCAACCGCCCTTCGCTGTCGTAGACGTAGACGTCCTGCACCTGGTCGTACGGGTTCTGCACGGAGGTCGTCTCGTAGCCGTAGCCGTAGCCGGAGCGGGCCTGGTCGTCCACGTTCGCCACCGCGGCGATCGCGAACAACGCCAGCACCGCCGAACTGGCGTGCAACGCCCAGCGCCGCCAGGACCGCAGCTCGGGGGTGCGCCGACCCAACCAGACGGAGCCGCACACCAGGCCGGCGAAGACCAGCAGGCCGACGAACGCGTGGCCGTCGAGCCGGGGCAGCAGGCCGAGCGGCCCGTCGGTGCTGAGCGCGGTGAGCATCATCGCGACCAGGTAGGCGCGGGCCACCCACCACGCCGGGCGCAGCAGCCGCAGGAACTCCCCCGCCGTGTCGTGACCGAACAGTGGGCCGAGCCGGGCGTCGACCCGATCCACCCGGGCCCGGGTACGCCCCAGCATGGTGGCGATCCGCCGTTCCAGCGCCCGCCGGCCGGCCGCCGGGTCACCCGCCCCGGCGGCGGCGCGCAACTCCGCCGCGTACGCCTCGGGGGTGCCCAGCCGGTCGACCAGGGAACCGTCGGCCTCGGCGGCCACCTCGGCGAGGTGTTCCGGAAGGTCCTCGGTCAGCTCCTCGCGTACCTGCGGTGGCAGGTCGGCCAGGGCGGTCCGCACCCGCTCGACGTAGTCCGTTATCTCCTGCCCAGTGACGGTCATGCCGCCATCCCCCGATCGTCGAGCAGCTGGTCCATCGTCGTCGCGAACGCGCGCCAGGTCTTGCCGGAGCGGGTGAGCTGGTCACGGCCGGCGGCGTTGAGCGCGTAGTACTTGCGGTGCGGGCCGGCCTCGCTGGGCACGACGTAGGTGGTGAGCAGGCCGGCAGCGAAGAGTCGGCGCAGGGTGCCGTAGACCGACGCGTCGCCGACCTCATCCAGCCCGGCCTCGCGCAGCCGCCGCAGGATGTCGTAGCCGTACCCGTCGGAATCCCGCAACACGGCCAACACGGCCAGGTCGAGCACACCCTTGAGTAGTTGTGTGGTGTCCACGCATCACACACTACTGCGCACTGCGCACTACCGTCAACAACGCCATACCCCACCCCCGTCCTCATCTCCCACCCCCACCCACCCCACCCCCACCCCGCCCCAGCCCTCACCCTCGGCTCACCCCAGCCCCGGCCCATCCCCCGCCCCGACCCTCACCCCCGGCCCCCGGCCCTCGCCCCCGACCCCGGCCCTCGCCCCCGACCCCCGACCCCGGCCCGGTGATCAAGAGATTCGCGTCATCCCCACCCGGATTTCCGACGCAAACCTCTTGATCACCACACCCTCGGCCCGGTGATCAAGAAGTTTGGGTCGTTCTCGCCGGGAAATTTGACGCAAAGCTCTTGATCACCGGGCTCGATGTCGAGCGGAGGGGAGGGAGAGGAGAGGAGAGGAGAGGGGGGAGGGGGAGGGGGAGGGGGAGGGGGAGCGTGGGGGTCAGCTGGGGGTGGGGTGCTGGCTCCAGGCGATGCCGTCGAGGATGTCGTGTTCGGAGGCGACCACCGAGGACATCCCGGCCCGCTCCATGATCACCTTGAGCACCAGGGCACCCGCACCGATCACGTCCGCCCGGCCCGGGTGCATCACCGGGATCGCCAACCGCTGCGCGGCGGTCCGGCCCAGCAGGTCGGCGGTCACCCCGGCCACCCGCTCGTACGGCACCCGGGCGTGGTGGATGCGCTCGGGGTCGTACTCCTGGAGGTCCTGGGCGATGGCGACGACGGTGGTGACCGAACCGGCGAGCCCGACCAGTGTGGCTGCCTCCCTGCCGGGGACGGCGGCGAGCGCCCGGTCGACGGCGGCGGCGATGTCGGCCTGCGCGGCGGCGACCTCGGCGACGGTCGGCGGGTCGCCGTGCAGGTGCCGTTCGGTCATCCGGACGCAGCCGATGTCCACCGAGATCGCCGCCTGCACCCCGGAGTCGCGGGTGCCCACCACGAACTCGGTCGAACCGCCGCCGATGTCCACCACCAGGTACGGCGGCTCCGCGTCGGCGGGCAGCCCCCGGACCGCGCCGGTGAACGACAGCCGGGCCTCCTCGTCGCCGGTGACCACCTCGGGCGCGACGCCCAGGGTCTGCTCCACCATGGCCCGGAAGTCGGCCGCGTTGCTCGCATCCCGGGACGCCGAGGTGGCGCACATCCGCACCCGGTCGACGCCCAGCTTGTCGATCTCGGCGGCGTACCCGGCGAGCGCCACCCGGGTCCGCTCGATCGCCTCCGGGGCCAGCCGGCCGGTCCGGTCGACGCCCTGACCGAGCCGGACGATCTCCATCCGGCGGGCCAGGTCGACCAGCGGGGCCTGCGGCCCGGCCGACGGATCGGGCAGGTCGGCGACCAGCAGGCGGATGGAGTTGGTCCCGCAGTCGATGGCGGCCACACGCGTCGTCACGGCAGCAACCCTACGGCAGCAGTCGCCCGCGCACGGCAGCGCCGACCCGACGCCCGACCGCACCGCCCCGACGCACGGCAGCACCGACAGGGTGCCCGGCAGCGCCAACCGCACCCGGCAGCGCCTGCCGGGCCGGCGGTGGTCACCGTCGCCGGCGCCGACGCCACAGCAGCCACGGCACCCAGGGCAGCACGGCGAGCAGCACCAGCAGCGCCACCAGCGGCGCGCGCCACCACGGGTCCACCGTCGCCGGTGGCGGGTCGGTGGGCGCGGAGACCCACGGGCGGGCGGTCTTCGACCACGCCAGGAAGGCGTCACCGATCGGGAGCAGCCCGAAGGCGTACCGGCGGGTGTGCGGGGTGTCCAGCGGAAAGCCGACCAGTTCGCCGTAGTTGGCCAACGCCCCGGCCAACGCGTCGTCGCCCTGCACCTGGGCCGCACCGAGGGTCACCACGGTGGCGGAGAAGCTCACCCCGAGCGGCAGCGGTCCCGAGTCGACGTCCCCCGGGCCGTCCAGGCCGCGCGGGTACTCCCGCACCGCCGGGCCGAGCCTCAGTGGCGACACCACGAAGTCGGTGCGGAAGCGCAGGTACTGCTCGCGGGCGAAGGTCGGGTCGATCTCCGGCAGGAACCGCTGGATGACGCTCTGCGAGGTGCCCCGGGCCACCTCGGCCGGTGCTCCGGTGCCCGGGTCGACCCGGTGTGGCAGCAGACCGGTACGCGGGTCGAGGCGCTGGCGTACCCCGTCGAGCCAGCGGCCGGTGGTCGGCGCGAAACGCGGCGGTAGCAGAGCGTCGTGCAGCCGCAGCGAGGCCACCGCCACCGTCGAGTCGACCGGCCACGCCTGCCCGGGATAGGCGGCGAGGTACGGCGTGGGAGAGGCGTCGAACGCGGCGGCCAGGGTCGCCGACGCCTCGGCGAACCGGCGCACCTCGGCCGGGTCCCGCCCCGACTCCGGTTGCAGGGCGAGCACCCCGCCGCGCAGCCAGTTCGTCCAGCCGGCGTGGAAGACGCCGTACGCCGGGGTCAGGTCGCGGCTGAACGGGGCCGTGCCGGCCGGTGACTCCAGCCGGGCCAGCGCCCACCGGGCCTCCCGCAGCGCCTCGTCACGTCCCTGCGGCGGTTGCCGCAGGCCGGTCTCCACCCGGGCCAGCCCGTACAGCGCGTGGGCGAAGAACCAGCCCTCCGGGAACATCGCCTGGGCGTCCTCGCCGGCACCGTCGTCCAGTTCGGCCCGCAGGTAGTCGAGTTGCCGGTCCACCCCGGACGGCTGGCGGTCGACGCCACCGGTCGCCGGGGCGATCAGCCGGGCGATGCCGACCAGGGCGAACAGGGTCACCAGGGCGGCGAGCACCGCGCCCAACCGGCGCACGATCGTCACCGACCCAGGGTGGCGGGCCGGGTCAAGACCGGCCGGGGCCGCACCTTCGGGCCGCCGCAAGCGGGCGCGGACCCGTCCGGGGCTAGAGGCGCAGCAGCACCGGGCGCGGACCCAGCCGTCCGGGGCTAGAGGCGCAGCAGCATCCGGGTGTTGCCCAGGGTGTTCGGCTTGACGCGTTCCAGGTTGAGGAACTCGGCGACGCCCTCGTCGTAGGAGCGCAGCAGCTGCTCGTAGACGGGCTGCGGCACCGGGGCGCCGTCGATCTCGGTGAACCCGAACGCGCCGAAGAACGCCGTCTCGAAGGTGAGCACGAAGATCCGGGCGATGCCCAACTCCCGGGCGGCGTCGATCAGCTCGGTGACGATCCGGTGGCCGAGCCGCCGTCCCCGGCAGGCCGGGTCGACGGCCACGGTACGGATCTCGGCGAGGTCCTCCCACATCACGTGCAGCGCGCCACAGCCGACGACCCGCCCGTCGCCGGTGACCGCGACCCGGAACTCCTGCACGTCCTCGTAGAGGGTGACGGTGGCCTTGCTGAGCAGCCGCCGGTCGTCGGTGTAGGTGTCGACCAGCCGGCGGATGCCGCGTACGTCGCCGGTGCGGGCCCGGCGTACCACGATCTCGTCGGTCACTGCGCCGCCGGCAGGTCCACGCACGGCCCGGCCGTCCACCACTTCTCCACCAAGGCGAGCGTCTCGTCGCCGAACGGGTTGACGCCGGGGCCGGCACCGAGCGCGTGGCCCAGGTGCACGTGCAGGCACTTCACCCGGCCGGGCATCCCACCGGCGGAGATGCCGGCGATCTCCGGCACCTCGCCGATCACGGCCCGGCGGGCCAGGTAGTCCTCGTGCGCGGCCCGGTACCGGTCGGCCAGCTCCGGGTCCTCGGCGAGCCGCTCGGCCATCTCCTTCATCAACCCGGCCGACTCCAGCCGGCTGCACGCCGCCGTCGCCCGGGGGCAGGTCAGGTAGAACAGCGTCGGGAAGGGGGTGCCGTCGGCGAGCCGGGGGGTGGTCTCCACCACGTCGGGCAGGCCGCACGGGCAGCGGTGGGCCACCGCCCGGGTGCCCCGGGGCGGGCGTCCGAGCTGCGCGGCCACCGCGGCCAGGTCGGCCTCGGTGGCCGGCTGGTGCTCCGGCGGGGGTACGGAGTCCGCCGCCGGCTCCTGCGGTGGTACGACAGTCACGGTGCCCATCTCTCGTTCGGTACGCGGGTACTGCTCACTGGTCCGGGGCGTCGCCGTTCGCCGCCTGGACGCTCGACCACAGGGTGTCGTACCAGGGGTCGGGGGTCTTGGGTGGGGTCGGCGGCCGGCCGCCGTTGGCGTCCCGGGCCGCGCCGTCCGCGTCGTTGAGCACGATCACCGGCGTCTCACCGGGGGCCACCATGAAGAACCGTTCCCGCGCTTTGATCTTGATGTATTCGGGGTCCTGCCACTTCGCCGCCTGGGCCGACAGCTCGGCGATCTCCGTACGCTGGGCGGCCTGGCTGGCCTCCATCCGCTCGATGTCGACCTGCTGGTCGAGATAGACCCGGACCGGATAGGTGTACGCCAGGGCGAGCGCGAGCAGCACCGCGAACAGCACGGTGGCCCGGCCGGTGAACCGTCGGGGGTGGGGCGCGGTGAGTCGCCGGATGGTGCCGCCGGCCGCCGTCCGGCGGGCCGCCGCCGGACGGTTCGCCGACCGTACCCCGTCGGCGGTCCGCGACCGGGCCGCGGCAGCCCGCGGCTCGGCGCGGACCCCGCCGTCGCGCAGCGGCGTCCGGGCGCCCCGGGCCCCGCCCGGCCGACCGGTCGGCCGGCGGGCCGGGCGTTGGCCACCCGGTGTGCGGCGCTGCTGCATCGTCACACCCCTCCCCCGAGGTTCGCCTGGGTCAGGCCGAACGGTAACGCGGGAACGCGCCGGCGCCGGCGTACCGCGCCGCGTCGGCCAGCTCCTCCTCGATCCGCAGGAGCTGGTTGTACTTGGCGACCCGGTCGGACCGGGCCGGGGCACCGGTCTTGATCTGACCGCAGCCGGTGGCGACGGCCAGGTCGGCGATGGTGGTGTCCTCGGTCTCGCCGGAGCGGTGGCTCATCATGCACTTGAAACCGGCCCGGTGGGCCAGGTCCACCGCGTCCAGGGTCTCGGTCAGCGAACCGATCTGGTTGACCTTGACGAGCACCGCGTTGGCGGACTTCTCGGCGATGCCCCGGGCGATGCGCTGCGGGTTGGTGACGAACAGGTCGTCGCCGACGATCTGGATCCGGTCGCCGACGGCGGCGGTCAGGGTGGCCCAGCCGGTCCAGTCGTCCTCGGCCAGCGGGTCCTCGATGGAGACGATCGGGT
The DNA here is from genome assembly GCF_040678915.1 of Micromonospora sp. NPDC049257. Lineage (NCBI taxonomy): Bacteria > Bacillati > Actinomycetota > Actinomycetes > Micromonosporales > Micromonosporaceae > Micromonospora > Micromonospora sp. NPDC049257. The sequence continues at coordinate 151,977 of NZ_JBFAQU010000011.1, read as the reverse complement.
AGTCGCCGATGAGCTTGGTGTAGTAGTTGCTCATCTCCTCGGCGCTCTTGGCGGCGCTCTCGAAGGTGTAGGTGCCGTTGTCGAAGAACTCGGTCGCGGCCACGTCGAGGGCGAAGACGATGTCGGTGCCCAGCCGGTAACCGGCCTTCTCGACCGCCTCGGCGATCAGGTCGAGCGCGGCGGCGTTGCTGGGCAGGTTGGGGGCGAAGCCACCCTCGTCACCCAGACCGGTGGAGAGGTCCTTCTTCTTGAGCACCGACTTCAGCGCGTGGTAGACCTCGGCACCGGAGCGCAGCGCCTCCCGGAAGCTGGGGGCCCCGATCGGCGCGATCATGAACTCCTGGACGTCGACGTTGGAGTCGGCGTGCGCGCCACCGTTGAGGATGTTCATCATCGGCACCGGCAGCAGGTGGGCGTTCGGGCCACCCAGGTAACGGAACAGGCTCAGCTCGGCGCTGCCGGCAGCCGCCTTGGCCACCGCCAGGGAGACCCCGAGGATGGCGTTCGCGCCCAGCGTGCCCTTGTTGTCGGAGCCGTCGAGGTCGAGCATCTTCTGGTCGATCAGCCGCTGCTCGCTGGCCTCGTAGCCGATCAGCTGGTCGACGATCTTGTCCTCGATGTTGGCGACCGCGTTCTCGACGCCCTTGCCCAGGTAGCGGTCCTTGTCACCGTCGCGCAGCTCGACCGCTTCGAAGGCGCCGGTGGAGGCGCCGGAGGGTACGGCGGCGCGAGCGATCGTGCCGTCGTCCAGCCCTACCTCGACCTCGACCGTCGGGTTGCCCCGTGAGTCGAGAATCTCCCGGGCGACGATTCCCTCGATGGTTGCCACTGAGTCGCTCCTCGTTCGTTGTGCGAATCCGGTATGGGCCGCGACGGTGCGGCTGGGGCAGTTGTGTTGAACGCAGCGTATCGGGCGACGCTCGGCTGCACGGCGTCCGGGCACACGTAGCCCACCCCTAATCAGCCCGCCCTAACGGACATTCCCGGATTCTCACCCCTCAACCGGCAACCGGTTTGCGCCGGGTGGACACGATCGACCACGCTGGTCGCCATGCCCGCCGTCTCGACCACCCTCCGCGTGCTCGCCGTGTCGGTCATCGCGTCGCTCACCGTCACCGGCTGTCAGACCCTCGACGACACCGGACGCACCCTCGGCCGGTCCGATCTGATCAACGATCTCGCCACCCGGCTGGACGAGTCCCTGGTCCAGACCTGGACCGCCGAATACCGGCTCCCCGGCGGCCGGACCACCACCATCGCCCAGGAGAAGGAGCCGGCCCGCTCGGCGTACACCTGGGCCGCCGGCAAGATCACCGTCTCCGAGCAGGCCATCACCCGGTGCGCGACCACCGCCGGGCGGACCGCCTGCACGGTGGAGCCGCCGGTGCTGATGTCCGGCAAGGCCGCCGTGCCGCTGTTCGCCGAGGCCCGCAAGGCCGGGCTGGTCACCCCGCCCGCCGTCATCCGGTTGCTCACCGAGGCCGCCCTGGACCCGCAGGCCCAGGTCAAGCAGAGCGACACCACGCTCGTCGGCCACCACGCCACCTGCGTCGCCGTCCGGCGTTCCGCCGGGGACTTCGACGCCTGCGTCACCACCGAGGGGGTGCTCGGCAGCTTCACCGGTCTGCTCGACGGCCAGCCGGTCGAGCTGGCCCTGGAACGCTTCACCGACTCGGTGACGCCGACGGCGTTCGACCTGCCGGCCGGTGCCGGGGTGACGGACCGCCGGCCGGCGTCGTCGTGACCGTCCCACCGCCCGGACACCCCACGCCCCCGGCCGACCACCCGGCGGCCTCCACGACCGCCACCGACCGCCCCGCCGGCCCCACGCCTCCGGCTGACGACGCGGCCGGCCACGCTGCCGGGCCCGCGCCCGCGTCGGGCGATCTGGGTCTGCTGGTGGCCGGCACCCGGCTGTTCACCACCCCCGACGGTGGCCTGCCCCGGGTCGGCGAGCTGCCGGCCGGGACCGGATGGGTGCCGCTGGGCACGCTCGACGGCGTGCCGGCCTGGGCGCTGGAGACGGCCGACCCGGGCCGGCCAGCCACCCGGGACAACCCGACCGAGGGCGGGGAGCCGGGGAGCGGGGAGACCATGGGGAGCAGGGCCGGGGGTCGACAGCCGGTCGGGCGGTGGCGCAGTTGGCGGGCGCTCGCCGCCGAGCTGTCCGAGCCGGTCGCCACGCTCGCCGGACGGGCGGTGGCCGTGGTCACCTGGCGGCGTACCCACCGCTGGTGCGGGGTCTGCCGGGCGGCGCTGGCCGACGTGCCGGGCGAGACGGCCCGCCGCTGCCCCGACTGCGGCCTGTACGTGCCGCTGCGGCTCTCCCCGGCGGTGCTCACCGCGATCACCCGCCCCGGCCCGGCCGGTGGCCCCACCGAGCTGCTGCTGGTCCGGCATGCGTCCGGGCCGACCGAGCTGTGGGCGCTGGTCGCCGGATTCGTGGAGGCCGGCGAGTCGCTGGAGACGGCGGTCCGGCGGGAGGTCGCCGAGGAGGTCTCGCTCGACCTCGACACGATCGACTACTTCGGCAGCCAACCCTGGGCGATCTCCGGGCCGGGGGTGCTGCTCGCCGGGTTCACCGCCACCGTCGCCGATGCCGGAGCCGAACCGGTGGTGGACGGGCGGGAGCTGGTGCGGGCCCGTTGGTTCCCGGTGGACGCGTTGCCGGCGGAGCTGCCGCCCGCGTACTCGATCTCCCGCTGGCTGATCGACGCCGTCGCCGCCCGCGGCTGAGCCGGCACCCGCGCGGCCCGGACGGCGGGCACCCGGCCGGGGTGGCGTGGCGGTCAGATGCCGAGCAGGGTGCGCAGGTGGCGTGGGGGCGGGCAGTCGTGGGCGAGCATCGCGTCGTGCCAGTCCCGCACCGACACCCCGGCCGGCCGGGCGGCGGCGACGTCGGCCAGTTCGCTGTAGCCGACGAAGTAGGTGGAGAGCTGCGTCGAGGTGAGCAGCGCCCGCCGCCACTTGCCGGCCGCCTCGCCCTCCTCCTGGAAGCCGCGTTCGGTCATCAGCGCCAACGCGTCCGCCTCGGTCATCTGGTCGCAGTGGACCAACTGGTCGAGCAGCGCGTTGATGGTCATCCGCAGCTGCATCTTGAGCTGCTGGAGGCGGACCGGCAGGCCGCCGAAGCCGAGGCCGGCCATCAGCTCCTCGGTGTAGACCGCCCAGCCCTCGATGAACACCCCCGACTCGGTCAGCGCCCGGACCCGGGTGGGGCCGGCGTACCGGCGGGCGTGGGCGAGCTGGAGGAAGTGCCCCGGCATCGCCTCGTGCACGGTCAGGTTGCGGATCATGTGGTCGTTGTACTCGCGGTAGAACGAGTCGACCCGGTGCGCGGGCCAGTCCGCCGGGGTGGGCGCGATGCAGTAGAAGGTGGGCAGGTCGGCCGGCTCGAGCGGGCCGGGCGAGTCGCAGTAGGCCACCGCGACACCCCGGGCGAACTCCGGCATCTCCTGGATCACGCACGGGTCGTCGACCAGGCCGACCAGGTCGTGGGCCCGGACGAAGTCGACGGCCTCGTCGAGGGTGACCGAGGCGAGGTCCACGATGGAGTGGTCGTCGGGGTGCTCGGCGGCCAGCAGGTCCAGCGCCCGGCGTACCGTCTCGTCGTCGGCCGGGCCACCGACCAGCTCGACGGCCGCCGCGCGGATCTCGGCGGTGACCCGGTCCAGGTTGGCCCAGGCGCGGCGCTGCACCTCGGCGGCGCCCAGCTCGGTGTCGAGGGTGTGCCAGAGGCGGGCCTCCCAGCGGCGGCGGCCCAGCCGGGGGTCACGGCCCGGCCCGGTTTCGGCGGCCAGCCCGGCGCGCAGCCAGCCGACGAACTCGTCGAGCGCGGCGATCGCCGCCGTCGCGGCCGGCCCGACCGTGCCGGCCAGCGTGGGTGCCTGGGCGAGCAGCAGCGGCACCTCGTCGCGGATCAGCGCGGCGGTGCCGACGAACTGCCCGACCGCCGTCTCGGCGTGTACCCGGGGCATGTCCCGCAACGTCGTCCGCGCGGTCGCCAACGCGTCGGGTACGGCCGTCAGCCGCCCGGCCAGGTGGGCCAGCCGCTCCTCCACCGGGGCGTACGGGCGGGCGAGCAGGGCGTGCAGCAGCGGACCGGGGTTGTGCACCAGCGGGTCCCACTCGAAGGCCCGGATCTCGCTCAACTCGAACAGTTCCCGGTCGACCAGGGCACTGAGCAGCGCGTGGTCGACCTGTTCCTCGACGTCGAGCGAGTCCGTGTCGACCTCGGCGAGCGCGTCGGCGGCCTCCCTCAGCATCGCCTGGTCGGCCGCGACCGCCCCGGCGGAGAGATCGGGCAACCGGTCGTCGTAGCGGTGGTCCCCGCTCGACGTGGCGACCCCCGGCCGGCTCTCCAGCACGGCCTCGACGATCCGCTCCGCCAACGGCACGAATGAACCCATCCCCCGACCCTACCCACTCCCCACCGCCCGCCCCGGCCTCGTCGATCAAGAGGTTCGCGGCACCGCACACCCGCCCCGCTCTCGTGATCAAGAGGTTCGCGTCACCGGATCGCGCAGGGCTGACGCAAACCTCTTGATCAACTCGACGAGGTGGGGGGTTCGGTGGTGCGGAGGGTTCGGGTGTGAGCCAGGGTGGTGCGGCGGAGAGCCGCTTCGGGGTCCAGGCCGGCGTGGCGGGCCTCGGCGACCAGGGTCAGCAGGGTGGCACCCAGGTGGGACTCCGGGTCGGGCTGGGCGTCGGGGGACGGCAGCGGGGCGGTCAGGCCGGCCCGACCGGCCCGGTCCAGCACCTTGGCCGCCAGGGCCAGCGCCGGCTGGCTCAACGCGATGCCGTCGAGCACCGACGCACGGGCCTTCTCGGCCCGCTTGATCCGTTCCCAGTTCGCCTCGATCTCGGCCAGCGAACCCGCCTCGGCACCGGCGAAGACGTGCGGGTTCCGGCGGACCATCTTGTCGACCAGGGTGCCGGCCACGTCGTCGACGTTCCACCGCTCACCCTCGGGCAGGTCCTCCGCCAGGCGCGCGTGCAGCAGCACCTGGAGCAGCACGTCGCCCAACTCCTCACGGAGCGCGTCGGTGTCACCGTCGCTGATCGCGTCGTACGCCTCGTAGCACTCCTCGATCAGGAAACCGGCGAGGCTACGGTGGGTCTGCGCCCGCTTCCACGGGTCACCACCCGGGGAGGCGAGCCGGTCCATCACCTCGACCGCATCGAGCAGCCGGGCCCCCGGCGGGTCCCACGAGCCGTACATCAGCTCCAGCTCGGCCAGCCCCGGTTGCCGGGCCAACCGCAGACCCAACTCCCGGGCCAGGGACTCGTCGCCGGCCGGGCCGGCCAGCCAGACCGCCGTACCGCCCGCCGCCGCCGCGTCGAGCAACGCGTCGGTGGCTCCGCCGGAGACGACGGTGACCTCGACGCCCGCCGCGCGTACCGCCGCGACCTGGGCGCTCTGTGCACCGGTCAGCACCGGCGCGGAGCGCAGCACGTCCCAGGCGGCGGCGGTCAGCAGACCGGCCGGCAACCGGGGCGAGGTGACCAGCAGGACGATCCGGTGGGACGTGCTCAGGAGGCCACCGGCCCCTGCGCCGGGGTCGGGCTGCCGACCGGCTCGGGGGTCGACACGTCGGTCACCGGGCCGCTCGCGTCGATGTACGGCAGCGCGTAGAAGACCAGCTCCTGACCCTTGTTGACCCAGGCCGGGACGCCGAGCGGCCGGTACCGGGGGTTGACCTCGACGTCAAGCTTGTCGGCCTGCTCCCCCAGCGCGTTGCTCAACGCGGCGGCGCTGCGGACGAAACCGCCGTCGCCGAAGAGCTGCCGCACCTGCGCCACCGGCAGCCCCTTGTCGATGCCGCCGGTCTTCTCGATCGCGTGGTAGACCGCCATCACCGACTCGTCGCTCAGGTCGGCCGGCGGCAACTGCTGGCTGAGCACGGAGAACAGGTCCGCCCACTCACCCCAGAGCTTCGCGAACTCCGCCTGCGGCGGCATCTGCAACTGCTGGGCCAGCTGGTCCGGGGTGATCTGGTCGGGGACCTGGAGGCCCTTCTCGGCCGCGACCCGCTTGCCCAGGTCGATGCTGACCAGCAGGTTCACCACGTCCTGCCGGGTCACCCCGGCCCGCAGCTGCTCCGGGGCCGGGGTCTGGCCGGACTGGGCCGCGCCCTGCCGCACCGCCTCGGCGTACCTCGTCTGCGCGTCGGTGTAGATCGCGTCCACCCGGGCGACCGAGTAGCGACTGTCGCCGATGTATGCGGCCACATCCGGAGATGCCTTGCCGCAGGCGGTGAGGGAGAGGACACCCAGTGCCGCGACGCTGGCGGCGGCGATGAGACGGCGTGCACGCATGACGGTCACTCTCTCATGCCTGCCCGGCTACGGTGACGCCGCCCACCACGCGCTGCGGCCCCCGCCCGCAGCTTTCGCGCCCCCGGCCCCGGCCACCCCGGGTCACCGGACCCGACCGGCCGCTCATGCCCGCGCCCCGGCCAGCGGGGCCGGCTCGCCGAGGACGTCGGAGAGGAGCTGGGCGCACCACTCCAACAGCGCCTGGTCACGCAACGGCTCGCCACCGACCCGGCGGGTGCTCGGCCGGGGCACGCTGACCTGGTCGGTGGCCGGCTTGTAGACCGAGTCCGGGTGGTAGCGCTTGAGCCGCAACTGCTTGGAATCGGGCAACGGCAGCGGCCCGAACCGCAGGTGCTTGCCCTGCACGCTCACGTCGGAGAGGCCGTAGCGGCGGGCCAGCAACCGGAACCGGGCCACCGCGACCAGGTTCTGCACCGGGGCGGGCGGCTCGCCGTACCGGTCGGTCATCTCGGCGACCACCTCGCGCAGCCGCTCGTCGTCACGCGCCTCGGCGAGCTTGCGGTACATCTCCAGCCGCAGCCGCTCCACCCCCACGTAGTCCAGCGGCAGGTGCGCGTCGACCGGAAGATCGATGCGGACGTCGGTCGCCAGCTCGTCGGACTCGGTGCTCTCCCCCTTGAACGCCGACACCGCCTCGCCGACCATCCGGACGTACAGGTCGAACCCGACGCCCTCGATGTGTCCGGACTGCTCGCCGCCGAGCAGGTTGCCGGCGCCCCGGATCTCCAGGTCCTTCATCGCCACGTACATGCCCGCGCCCAGCTCGGTGTGCTGGGCGATGGTGGCCAACCGCTCGTGCGCGTGCTCGGTGAGCGGCTTCTCCGGCGGATAGAGGAAGTACGCGTACGCCCGCTCCCGGCCCCGACCCACCCTGCCCCGGATCTGGTGCAGCTGGGCCAGGCCGAGCAGGTCGGCCCGCTCCACGATGAGGGTGTTGGCGTTCGGGATGTCGATGCCGGACTCCACGATGGTGGTGCAGACCAGGACGTCGAACTCCTTCTCCCAGAAGCCGACCATCACCTTCTCCAGGGCCTCCTCGCCCATCTGCCCGTGGGCCACCGCCACCCGCGCCTCGGGCACCAGCTCGCGCAGCCTCCGCGCCGTCCGGTCGATCGACTCCACCCGGTTGTGCAGGTAGAAGACCTGCCCGTCGCGGAGCAACTCACGGTGGATGGACGCGGCCACCTGCCGGTCGTCGTACGACCCGACGAAGGTCAGCACCGGGTGCCGCTCCTCCGGCGGGGTGGCGATGGTCGACATCTCGCGGATGCCGGTGATCGCCATCTCCAGCGTCCGCGGGATCGGGGTGGCCGACATGCTCAGCACGTCGACCGAGGCGCGCAGCGTCTTGAGGTGCTCCTTGTGCTCGACGCCGAAGCGCTGCTCCTCGTCGATGACCACCATGCCGAGTTGCTTGAACCGGGTGGCCGTCTGGAGCAGCCGGTGGGTGCCGATGACGATGTCGACGGTGCCGTCGGCGACCATCTCCAACGTCCGTTCGCTCTCCTTGGCGGTCTGGAAGCGGGACAGCTGCCGGATGGTCACCGGGAACTGGTTCATCCGTTCGGCGAACGTGTTGTAGTGCTGCTGCACCAGCAACGTCGTCGGCACCAGCACCGCCACCTGCTTACCGTCCTGCACCGCCTTGAACGCCGCCCGGACGGCGATCTCGGTCTTGCCGTACCCGACGTCACCGCAGATCAGCCGGTCCATCGGGACGGTCTGTTCCATGTCCCGCTTGACCTCCTCGATGGCGGCCAACTGGTCGGGCGTCTCCTGCCACGGGAAGGCGTCCTCCAGCTCCCGCTGCCACGGGGAGTCCGGGGCGAACGCGTGCCCCTTGGACGCCTTGCGGGCGGCGTAGAGCTGGATCAGCTGGGCGGCGATCTCCCGGACCGCCTTGCGGGCGCGGGCCTTGGACTTCTGCCAGTCCGGGCCGCCCATCTTGTGCAGGGTGGGCTGCTCGCCGCCGACGTAGCGGGAGAGCTGGTCGAGCTGGTCGGTGGGGACGAAGAGCCGGTCGCCGGGCTGGCCGCGCTTGCTGGCCGCGTACTCGATGACCAGGTATTCGCGGGACGCGCCGTTGACGGTGCGCTGCACCAGCTCGACGTACCGGCCGATGCCGTGCTGCTCGTGCACGACGAAGTCGCCGGCCTTCAGCTCCAGCGGGTCGATGGTGTTGCGCCGCCGGCTCGGCATCTTGCGCATGTCCCGGGTGGAGGTGCCCCGGCCACCGGTGACGTCGTTGCCGGTGAGCAGCACGAACCTCGACGCCTCGTCGACGAAGCCGGCGGTCAGGCAGCCGCAGGTGACCAGCACCTCGCCGGGGGCGGGCGCGGCCGGCACCTGCTCGGTGAGCCGGGCGCCCAGGCCCGCGTCGCGGAGCACCTCGACGGCCCGCTGGGCGGGACCGTGCCCCTCGAAGACCAACGCGACCGCCCAGCCCTCGCCGGTCCAGCGCTTGATGTCGTCGACCACCCGGCCGGTCTCACCGTGGTAGAGCGGGGCCGGCTGGGCGGCCAGGGTCACCGTGATCGCGTCGTCGGGGGTCACGTCTCCCCCGCCCGGCGCATCCTCCCAGGGCTGCCGGGTGGGGGTGGCGGCGTCCGCCTCGACCAGCCCGAACGGGGCGAGGGTCCACCAGGGCTGGCGCAGGGCGCGGGCGGCGGCGCGTACCTCGGCCAGGGACTTGAAGGCGGCGGCGCCGAGGTCGACCGGGGCCTGGCCACCGACGGCGGCCGCGGCCCAGCTCGCCTGGAGGAACTCCTCCGAGGTACGCACCAGGTCGTGGGCCCGGGTGCGGATCCGCTCCGGGTCGCAGAGCAGCACGTGGGTGCCGGCCGGCATGGTGTCGACCAGCAGCTCCAGGCTCTCGCTGCCGAGCAGCGCCGGCACCAGCGACTCCATCCCCTCGACGGGGATGCCCTCGGCCAGCTTGTCGAGGATCTCGGCCAGTTCCGGGTGCTCCCCGGCGAGCGCGGCGGCCCGCCGGCGCACCGCCGGGGTCAGCAGCAGCTCCCGGCACGGCGGGGCCCACAGCTGCGGTACGCCTTCGATGGTGCGCTGGTCGGCGACGGCGAAGGTGCGGATCTCCTCCACCTCGTCACCCCAGAACTCGACCCGGGACGGGTGCTCGTCGGTGGGTGGGAAGACGTCCAGGATGCCGCCGCGCACGGCGAACTCGCCGCGTTTGGTGACCAGGTCGACCCGGGCGTACGCCAGGTCGGTGAGCCGGCGGGCGACCTGCTCCAGGTCGGCCTCCTCCCCGGCGGCGAGCTGCACCGGGTCCAGGTCGCCGAGGCCCTTGAGCTGTGGTTGCAGCAGCGAGCGCACCGGGGCCACCACCACCCGCAGCGGGCCGGTCACCCCCTGCGCGTCGGCGGTGTCGGGGTGGGCGAGGCGGCGCAGCACGGCCAGTCGCCGGCCGACGGTGTCGGAACGGGGTGAGAGCCGCTCGTGCGGCAGCGTCTCCCAGGACGGGAAGACCGCCACCTGCCCGGCCGGGAGCAGGCTGCCCAGCGCGGCGGCCAGGTCGTCGGCCTCCCGGCTGGTGGCGGTCACCGCGAGCACCGGCCGGCCGGCCCCGCCGACCGGCTCGTCGGCGGCGACGGCGGCCACGGCGAACGGGCGCAGCGCGGCCGGGGCGGTCAGGTCCAGCCCGTCGACCTGGGCGGCACCGGAGCGCGCCAGGTCACGAGCACGGGCCAGCCCGGGGTCGGCCAGGGCGGCGGAGAAGAGTCCGGTGAGCATCAGTGATCACTTCCAGGAAAGCCGCCGGTCGGCCCGGGGCGCGCGAAGATGCCCCCACGCCCGGCCGGGCCGGGGGGTGCACGGCCGCCAGCCTATCTCGCGAGGGAGACAATCGAGCCCGCAGCGGCGGTGCCGGAACGGGGGAGGACCAATGCCACAGCAGTGGGGCGCGGACCCACGCCAACAGACCACCCAGGGACGGTGGCGGGGTCTGGGCCTGCCCGACGGGATGACCTTCTACGAGGTGCGCTGCCTGATCGACGAGCCGGGCTGGGTGGGCCCGGTGCCCAACCTCGGCTACCGGGTCTACCTGGGGCGCTCCGGCGGATACCTGCGCCGGCTCAACGGTGAGATCGCGTTCGCCGATGCGACGTCGGTGCTGCTGACCCGACCCGGCGACGAGATGAGCGTGGCCCATCCGCTCGGCTGCGGCGACGTCTACTCGTGCCTGGAGATCCGCCCCGAGGTCCTCGAGGAACGCCCGGACGCCCGCGACTGGTTCACCCGGCGCAGCTGGGACGGTCAGCTCGACGCCGCGTTGGACCTGGAGCACCGGATGCTGGTGGCCCGCAGCCGGCGGGGTCTGGACGGCTTCGAGCTGACCGAGCACACCCACCAGTTCCTGGCCACCCTGCTCAGTGGCAGCCCGCTGGGCCGGGGTGCCCCGGGCGCGGACCTGGACCGTGCGGTGGGGCGGCGACCGGCCACCCTGGCCGCCCATCGACGCCTCGCCGACCAGGCCCGCCAGGTGCTCGCCGCGTCGGGTTTCACCCTGGGGCTCACCGAGGTCGCCCGGCTGGTCGGCTGCTCACCGCACCACCTGAGCCGGGTGTTCCAGCGGGTCACCGGGCGCAGCCTCACCGCCTACCGCAACGAGCTGCGGGTCCGGGCGGTGCTGGATCTGTTGGGCCGCTCCGATCCGCCCCGGCTGGTGACGATCGCCGCCGAGTACGGCTTCGCCGACCAGGCGCACCTGAGCCGGGTGGTCCGGGAGCGGGTCGGCCATCCGCCCGCCCGCCTGCGTCGACTGCTCGCACCCGCCGACTGACGGCCCGCTGCCCGGCACCCGGGCCGCGGGGCGCTCGTCGTGGCGGGGCCGCCGGTCGAACCGAACCGCGCACGAATCTTCAAGATTTCGACCCCCGTGCCAACCGAGGATGGAACAGCCAGCCCGGTCGGTCGACGTTGCGACGGCCGAGGGAGACGCGGACCTGTTCGGGGAGGCCCGCGTACCCCCCAGTCGGGCTGACCGGGGATGCCGTCCGGCGCCCGGTGGAGGTGCCGTACCCCGGTGCGGCACCTCCACACCCGGCCGCGTCCCGTTCAGTAGCGCACGGCGATGCGTCGTTCGACCGCGTCGACCCGGATCTCCCCGCCGTACGGGATGATCAACTGCGGGTCGGTGTGGCCCAGGTCGACGTCGAAGACCACCACCGCGTCCGGGCGGTACGCGCTCAGCGCCCGGACGATGGCACCCCGTTGGGCGGCGGCCCACGCCAGCCGTTGCGCCACCGGCAGCGGTCGTGCGAAGTCCCACGCCTTGGGCCGGCCGACGATGATCGCCGGGAAGGCGGCGAGCAGTCCCCGCTCCCCCATGTTCCGCACGATCCGGAACACCTCCTGCGCGTCGGGCAGCTCGTTGGAGGTCTCGACGACGAGCACCGAGCCGGCCAGTTCGGCGGCCGACGGGACCCGGTCGGCGGCCATCAGCCAGTGCAGGATCTCCAGGCAACCGCCCCAGGTCCGGCCCTCGACGACCGTCGACGGTCCCCGCCAGCGCCAGCCCTCGCCGGGCAGCATCGGCGGTTCGACCGTGAGCGTGGCGGGGTCCCGCCAGTCGCCCGGTTCGTCACCCCACTGCGGCGCGGGGGTCAGCTCGTACCAGTCGGAGGTGAACAGGGCGGCACGCAGCGAGTCGAGGGTCAGCGGGTGCGGCGCACCGGGTCGGCCGAGGTGCACCAGCACCGAGCCGCCGTGGTAGGCCACCATCCCCAGCCGGTAGAGGTGGTTGAGGACGTTGGTGTTGTCCGAGTAGCCGAAGTAGGGCTTCGGGTTGGCCCGCAGCACCGCGTCGTCGAGGTGCGGGGTGACGGTGATCAGGTCGTCGCCGCCGACGGTGGCGAGCACGGCGGTGACCGTCGGGTCGGCGAAGGCGGCGGTCAGGTCCCGCGCGCGGTCCCGGGGGTCGGCCCGGGTCTGCCTGGTGGTCGGGTACTCCACCGGCACCAGGCCGAACTCCTCGCGCAGCCGGTGCAGGCCCAGCTCGTACACGTGCGGGAACAGACCCGGCAGGCCGGCGGAGGGGGAGACGACGGCGACCCGGTCGCCCGGTTTCGGTTTGGCGGGGTACGCGGGACGGCTCACGGTCGGAACCTACCGCCCGTCACCAGCGGTTTTCGCCTGACGAAACCCCACAGGCCGGGCATTACGGGCCATAGGCTGAGCCGGTGGACGAGGAGCCGCGGACCCGGGCCTGGCTGCCCCGCACGGCGGCGCTGCTGTTCGGCACGCTGGTGCTGGCCAGCGCGTTCATCGCGGCCTACGTCGGCGCGCTGCACCAGCCGCACCCCCGGGACGTGCCGGTCGGGGTGGTGACCGGCGACCAGCGCGCCGAGGCGCTGCTGACCGCCGTGCGGGCCCGCACCGACACCATCGAGCCCATCGGGTACGCCGACCCGGGCGCGGCCGACGACGCCCTCACCGCCCGCCAGGTGTACGCCGTGCTCACCTCGGCCCCCGACGGCACGCTCACCCTCGCCACCGCCAGCGCCTCCGCCCCGGCCGCCACCGAACTGGTCACCGGGGTCCTCACCCCGGCCGCCCAGCAGGCCGGACTGCCGCTCACCGTCACCGACCAGGTGCCGGTCTCCCCCGACGACCCGCGCGGTCTGGTGCCGTTCTACCTGGCCGTCGGGCTGGTGCTCGGCGGCTACCTGGCCTCGACCGCGCTCGGCGTCTCGCTCGGCACCGCCCCACGCGGGCTGCGCCGGGCCGGACTGCGGATCGGCTCGCTGGCCGTGCACGCGGTGCTGCTCGGGACCATCGGCGCGGTGCTGGTCGGCCCGGTCCTCGACGTCTGGGACCACGACCTGGTCACGGTGGCGGCGGTCGGCACGCTCACCGTCTTCACCGCCGCGATGGTCGCCGCCGCCGTGCAGGGCTGGCTGGGACTGCTCGGCACCGGGCTGGTGATCCTGCTGCTGGTGGTGCTCGGCAACCCCGGCTCGGGCGGCATCTACGCCCCGGAGTTCCTGCCCGCCGCGCTGCGCGGGATGCACCGCTGGAACGTCCCCGGCCTCGCCACCGACCTGCTCAAGTCGGCCGTCTACTTCGACTGGCGGTCGGCCCGCTGGCCCCTGGCAGGGCTGCTGACCTGGGCCGTTCTGGGGCTGCTCGGCCTGCTCACCGCCGCCCGGTTCCGGGCCCGCCGGACCACCACCCACCGGGTCGACACCCGACCGGACGGGTGAGGCCGGACCGCCGGCGGGCGGGGTCGAATCCACCGGGCGGGGGTGGGACACGGCGATCGTGGGGAAGGTGACACACCGAACCCCTTCCTCGCCGACCGGGCCGCGCAGATACCATCCAGGGAGTCGGACAGCGCTGTCCTTCGTACTCACGTAAGGAGCGCACGGTGACCGACCAGCATGATCACGACGGGCCCGACGCCGCCCTGCGGGCCGACATCCGCCGGCTCGGCACCCTGCTCGGCCAGACCCTGGCCCGGCAGGAGGGTCGGCCGCTGCTCGACCTGGTCGAGGAGATCCGCGCCCAGGTCCGCTCCGACGCGCCGGCCGCCGCGCAGCGCCTCGGCGGGCTGGACGTGACCACCGGCACCAAGCTGGCCCGCGCCTTCTCCACCTACTTCCACCTGGCCAACATCACCGAGCAGGTGCACCGGGCCCGGGACCTGCGCCGCCGTCGGGCGATCCAGGGCGGCTGGCTCGATCAGGCCGCCAAGATGATCGCCGAGCGCGGGGTGCCGGCCGAGGAGATCGCCGCCGCCGCCCGCCGCCTCGCGGTACGCCCCGTCTTCACCGCCCACCCCACCGAGGCGGCCCGCCGGTCGATCCTGTCCAAGCTGCGCGCCATCGCCGACGAACTGGACACCGAGACCGCCAACGCCATCCTCTACGGTGCGAGCGACGAGGGCCCGGCCAACCGCCGCCTCGCCGAACTGCTCGACCTGATGTGGCAGACCGACGAGCTGCGCCTCGACCGGCCCGACCCGACCGACGAGGCCCGCAACGCCATCTACTACCTGCGCGACCTGTACGCCGAGGCCGCCCCGCAGGTGCTCGACGACCTGGCCGACACGCTGCGCACCCTCGGCGTGGAGACCTCGCCGACGTCGCGCCCGCTGACCTTCGGCACCTGGATCGGCGGCGACCGGGACGGCAACCCGTTCGTCACCCCCGTGGTCACCCGGGAGGTGCTGCGCATCCAGCACGAGCACGGCATCACCGCCACCGAGGCGGCGATGGAGCACCTGGTCAACGAGGTCTCCGTCTCCCGCCGGCTACGCGCCGTGTCGCTGGACCTGTCGGCCAGCCTCGCCGCCGACCTGGACGCGCTGCCCGAGGTGGCCCCCCGGTTCCGCCGGGTCAACGCCGAGGAGCCCTACCGGCTCAAGGCCCGCTGCGTGAAGGCGAAGCTGGCCAACACCCGGGAGCGGCTGCGCGCCGGCACCCCGCACGTGCCGGGCCGCGACTACCAGGGCTCCGGCGAGCTGATCGCCGACCTGGAGCTGCTGCGCGCCTCGCTGGCCCGCAACTCCGGGCAGCTCACCGCCGTCGGCCGGCTCGCCTCGACCATCCGTACCGTCTCCGCGTTCGGCCTGCACCTGGCCACCATGGACGTACGGGAGCACGCCGAGAAGCACCACGAGGTGCTCACCCAGCTGTACGCGGCGGTCGGCGAGGTGTCGGACTACCCGGCGCTGACCCGCCTGGAGCGCACCAAGCTGCTCGCCGACGAGCTGACCGGCCGCCGGCCGCTGTCCGCCCTGGACACCCCGTTGACCGAGGGGGCGCGCAAGACGTTCGACGTGTTCGGGACCATCCGCGAGGCGCAGGACCGGTTCGGTGGCGAGGTCATCGAGTCGTACATCATCTCGATGACCCTCGGCGTGGACGACGTCCTCGCGGCGGTGGTGTTGGCCCGGGAGGCCGGCCTGGTCGACGTGCACACCGGGCGGGCCCGGATCGGCTTCGTGCCGCTGCTGGAGACCCCGGCCGAGCTGAACGCCGGCGGCGAGATGCTCAACGAACTGCTCTCCCTGCCGGCCTACCGGGCGCTGGTCGCGGCCCGGGGCGACGTGCAGGAGGTGATGCTGGGCTACTCCGACTCCAACAAGGAGGCCGGCATCACCACCAGCCAGTGGTCGATCCACCGGGCCCAGCGGGCGCTGCGGGACGTGGCCGCCCAGCACGGCGTGCACCTGCGGTTGTTCCACGGCCGGGGCGGCACGGTCGGGCGCGGCGGCGGCCCCACCCACGAGGCGATCCTGGCCCAGCCGTACGGCACCCTGGACGGCGCGATCAAGGTGACCGAGCAGGGTGAGGTCATCTCCGACAAGTACACCCTGCCGGCGCTGGCCCGGGAGAACCTGGAACTGACCGTGGCCGCGGTGCTCCAGGCCACGCTGCTGCACACCGCACCCCGGCAACCCGCCGAGCAGTTGGAGACCTGGGACGCGGCGATGGACGTGGTCTCCGAGTCGGCCTTCCGGTCCTACCGTGGGCTGGTGGAGGACCCGGACCTGCCGGCGTACTTCTGGGCGTCCACGCCGACCGAGCTGCTCGGTGCGCTCAACATCGGCTCCCGGCCGGCGAAGCGGCCCAACACCGGGGCCGGTCTGGGCGGCCTGCGGGCCATCCCGTGGGTGTTCGGCTGGACGCAGACCCGGCAGATCGTGCCCGGCTGGTTCGGGGTCGGCTCCGGCCTCGCCGCCGCCCGCGCCGCCGGCCTGGAGGACGTGCTGGCCGAGATGAACCGCAACTGGCACTTCTTCCGCACGTTCCTGTCCAACGTGGAGATGATGCTGACCAAGACCGACCTCAGCATCGCCCGCCGGTACGTCGAGACGCTGGTTCCGGAGCAGCTGCACCCGATCTTCGACAAGATCGAGCAGGAGTACGAGCTGACCAAGCAGGAGGTGCTGGCGGTCACCTCGTCGCCGGCCCTGCTGGAGAACTCACCGGTGCTCCAACGCACCCTCGCGGTGCGCGACACCTACCTGGAGCCGCTGCACCACCTCCAGGTGGCGTTGCTGCGGCAGTACCGGGACTCCGGCGCCGCCGGCCGGGCGGTGGCCACCGCGCCGGGCGGCCGACGCGCCCCCAGCGACGGTACGGCCCTGGAGCGTGCCCTGCTCACCACGGTCAACGGCATCGCGGCCGGGATGCGCAACACCGGCTGACGCGCCGGGCCCCTGCCGACGCCACGGCTACCGCAGGGGCCCGCTCGGCCCGGCCGCAGCGATCCAGGCCGGCCGAAGCGATCCGGGCCGGCCCGGATCGCGGTAGGTGCGCGGCGGGTAGGGACCGGTCGGGGCCCACAGCGTGAGCCCTGACGTCAGAAGTCGCCACCACCGCCGAAGTCGCCACCCCCGAAGTCGCCGCCGCCGAACCCACCGCCGCCGAAGTCACCCCCGCCGAAGTCACCGGCGGTGCCGAAGTCACCGCCGCCGGCGTCCCCGGCGGTGCCGAAATCACCGCCGAAGTCCGCGCCGTCGCCGAAGCCCTCCTGGTAGCCGGCGTCGTAACCCGGGTCGGCGAACGCCGGCGAGAAGAGCGCGTCGGCGATCAGCATCCCGCCGACCACACCGACGCCCGCCCCCAACGCGGTCTTCCACCAGGGCGTCGAGTACCAGCCGGCCGGCACCGGCCGCCCCTGGTAGCGCCCGCCCGGGTAGTAGTACGGGGTGTCCCGGCCGGGCTGCGGGCCGGCCCTGAACGTCTGCCCCTGCACGTCCACCTGACGCTCCCGGGTGATCTCCCCGGCCCCCTGCGCGGCGGCGAGCGGGGGCAGCTCCGGGCCCGGGTCCAGGCCGAGCGCCACCCGGGCCGCCCGCGCGTAGGCGAGCCCCTCCAACGCGGTCTCCCGGGCCAGCCGGAACTGGTGCACCGTCCGGGCCTGCTCCAACTGGCTGCCCGCCGCGTTGTACCGCTCACCCGCGTCGACCAGGGCCTGACGCACCGCCGGGTCGTCGCCGTGCAGGTTCATCACCTGACCGCCGAGGCGTTCGTACCACCGTTGGGCGTCGGCCCGCACGTCGGCGAGGCTGCGCGCCTCCCGGGCCGCCTTCTCCCGCCGCCACCAGACGAAACCACCGACCAGCAGGGCGATCAGGATCGCCACGAGCAGAAATTCCATCCTACGAACGTACCCGGGGGCGTCGAGTCGTACCCGTTTGGCAAGCTCTGGTGATGGACTTCTCGACGCTGGCCGTGGTGGTGGTCTGTCTCGCCGCCGGTGGAGCCCTCGGCTGGTACGCCGCCCGCTCCCGGTCGGCCACCGAGATCGCCCGGCTGGAGGCCACCCTCGCCGCCACCCGGGAAGGCGAGGGCCGGTTGGAGCAGTCGATGCGGGCGCTCAGCTACGAGGCGACCGCCCAGTCCCAGGAGGCGGTGGCCCGCGCGGTGGCCCCGCTGCACGACACCCTGCGCCGCTACGAGACCCGGGTCGGCGAGCTGGAACGCGACCGGGTCGACGCCTACGCCGAGCTGCGCGAACAGGTCCGCTCCATGGGGGCGGTCTCCAGCGAGCTGCGCACCGAGACCAAACAGCTGGTCGCCGCGCTGCGCGCCCCGCAGGTACGCGGGCGTTGGGGCGAGCACCAGCTCCGTCGGATCGTCGAGGCGGCCGGCATGCTGGAGCACTGCGACTTCAGCGAACAGGTCACCGCCACGACCGACCACCAGGGGGTCCGCCCCGACCTGGTGGTCCGGTTGCACGGCGGGCGCACGGTGGTGGTGGACGCCAAGGCACCCTTCGACGCCTACCTGACGGCGATGGAGGCGCGCGACGAGCACGGCCGCGACACCCACCTCGACCGGCACGCCAAGCACCTGCGCGGGCACGTCGACGCGCTGGCCGCGAAGACCTACTGGGCGGCGTTCGACGACACCCCCGAGTTCGTGGTGCTGTTCGTGCCGGCCGACCCGTTCCTGGACGTGGCGTTGCAGCGCGACCCGACGCTGCTGGAGCACGCGTTCGCCCGCAACGTGGTGCTGGCCACCCCGGCCACCCTGGTCGCGCTGCTGCGTACGGTGGCCTACTCGTGGCGGCAGGAGGCGCTGGCCCGCAACGCGGTGGCGGTGCACTCGCTGGCCCGCGAGCTGTACGGCCGACTGTCCACCCTGGGCGATCACGTCGGCAAGCTCGGCACCTCGCTCGGTGGCGCGGTGACGGCGTACAACCGGGCGGTCGGTTCGTTGGAGGCACGGGTGCTGGTCAGTGCGCGCAAGCTGGCCGAGCTGGGCGTCTCCGACCAGGAGCTGGCCGTCCCCGCCCAGGTCGAGCTGGCCCCCCGCCAGCCCCAGGCCCCCGAGCTGCTCCCCACCGACGACCGCTCCTAGGCCGCCCCCCACCCGCTCCACCTGCCGGTCCGGCCCGCCGGCCCCGGGCACGGCCGCAGGCGTGGGCACCGGGCCGGGCGGGCCGGGCGGGTCAGGAGCGGCGGGCGGATTCCACCACGAACGGGACACCCTGCTGGCAGGTGCTCATCAGGTCGGGCTGGGCCCGGCCGGTGACGCTGACCCGGGCCCCCACGACGAGCACGTCCTTGGGGCCGCCGACGAGTTGGTGCCCGTCGAGCAGCAGGCAGCCCGGCTCGACCCCCGACTCGACCGTGCCGGTCAGCTCGGTCGCGCCCGGACCGGGCGGCACCTTCGGCCCGCCACCGGGCAACTTGGGCCCGCCGGGTGGCACCGACGCGCCGGGTGGCACCGGGCCTGCGGGTGACGTGGACGGGGCCACCGAGGCCGGCGACGGGGTGGCCGGGTCCGTCGGGGAGCTGGTCGGCACGGCCGGGGGGCCGGTGACGTCGGCATCGTCCCCGCCACAGCCGGTGAGCGCCACACCGGCGGCCAGCAGCACGACCAACGCCATCCGAGGAGTTCTCATACCCACTGGGACGCACCCCTTCCGCGTTCCGTTCCGTGGGACAGGCATCGATCCCCGGGGAAACCCGTCGGTCCCGGCCACGGGCCCCGACGACCCCGGGCACGAAAGGCCCGACAGCCCAGCGGGCGGCGGTCACCCAGCCCAACGCGGCGGACCGTCAGCGCAGCGCAGCGGCGGACCGTCAGCGCAGCGCAGCGGCGGACCGTCAGCCCAGGACGCGGCGGACCGTCAGCCGCGGGCGGCGGCGGCCTTCATGTCGCGCTTGAGTTCCTGGGGCAGTGAGAAGGTCAGCCGCTCGTTGGCGGTGACCACCTCGTCGACGTCGGTGAAGCCCCGCTCGGCCAGGTGGGCCAGCACCTCCTGGACCAGCTCGTCGGGCACGCTCGCACCGGAGGTCAGCCCGACGGTGGCGGCACCAGTCAGCCAGGCGTCGTCGATCTCGTGGGCGAAGTCGACCAGGTGCCCCGCGCGGGCCCCGGCGTCCAGGGCCACCTCGACCAGGCGTACCGAGTTGGAGGAGTTGCGCGAGCCGACCACGATCACCACGTCGCAGTCGGGGGCGATCTCCTTGACCACGTGCTGCCGGTTGGAGGTGGCGTAGCAGATGTCGTCGCTGGGCGGCGACTGGAGCAGCGGCAGCCGGGTCTTGAGCCGGGCCACCGTCTCCAGCGTCTCGTCGACCGACAGGGTGGTCTGGGAGAGCCAGACGACCTTGCTCGGGTCCCGCACGGTGATCGTGTCGGCGTCGTCGGGGCCGTCGACCAGCTGGATGTGGGCGGGAGCCTCCCCGGCGGTGCCGATGACCTCTTCGTGCCCCTCGTGGCCGATCAGCAGGATGTCGTAGTCCTCGGCGGCGAACCGCTTGGCCTCCTGGTGCACCTTGGTCACCAGCGGGCAGGTCGCGTCGATCGCCTTGAGCGACCGGGCCTTGGCCTGCTCGTAGACCTCGGGGGCGACGCCGTGCGCGGAGAAGATGACGGTGGCGCCCTCGGGCACCTCCTCGTTCTCCTCCACGAAGATCGCGCCCTGGGCCTCCAGGGTCTGCACCACGTGCTTGTTGTGCACGATCTGCTTGCGGACGTAGATCGGGGCACCGTAGAGCTTCAGCGCCTCCTCGACGGTCTGCACCGCCCGGTCCACCCCCGCGCAGTAGCCGCGGGGCTTGGCCAGGAGCACGCGCTTGCCGGTCTTGGGGGTCGCCTCAGCCTCGGTCACCCGCCCATCGTACGTGCCGGCATCCCCACCGGCAGGAGCTGCGACCCGTACCACAGCGGGGGTACGCCGTCCCGTCCCGTGGCGTGCTCACGCGGCAGCTCCCGGGACCCGGCCGGGACGCGTGGCGCGGGCGGTCGGGGCTGCCCCGGGTCGTCGGAGGCGGACCGTAGGGTGGGCGGGTGACCGATGCCCCCCGCAGCACCCCCGAGGAACCCTGGCCGGTCCGGGTGGTCAGCCAGAAGGTCGGCGCCTGGATCGCCAAGCTCGGCTGGGTCTGGGTCGACGGGCAGGTGGCGCAGATCAGCCGCCGGCCGGGGGCGGGCACGGTCTTCCTCACCCTGCGCGACCCGTCGGCCGACCTCAGCCTCACCGTCACCACCAACCGGGACGTCCTGGACGCCGGCGCACCGGAGCTGCGCGAGGGCGCCCGGGTGGTGCTGCACGCCAAGCCGGAGTTCTATGCCGCCCGGGGCACGCTGAGCCTGCGCGCCGACGAGATCCGCCAGGTGGGGCTCGGTGAGCTGCTGGCCCGGCTGGAGAAGCTCAAGAAGCTGCTCGCCGCCGAGGGGTTGTTCGACCGGGCCCGCAAGCGCCGGCCGCCGTTCCTGCCACAGCGGATCGGCCTGGTCACCGGCCGGGCGTCGGCCGCCGAGCGGGACGTGTTGACCAACGCCCGGCGACGCTGGCCGGCGGTGGAGTTCCGCACCGTCAACGTGGCGGTGCAGGGGCCGGGTGCGGTGTCGCAGATCGTCGACGCGTTGCGGGTCCTCGACGCCGACGAGACCATCGACGTGATCATCCTGGCCCGGGGCGGCGGCGGCATCGAGGATCTGCTGCCCTTCTCCGACGAGGCGCTGTGCCGGGCGGTCTTCGCCTGCCGTACCCCGGTGGTCAGCGCGATCGGCCACGAGACGGACGCCCCGCTTGTCGACTACGTCGCCGACGTGCGCGCCTCCACCCCGACGGACGCCGCCAAGCGGGTCGTCCCCGACCTGGCCGACGAGGTACGCCTGATCGGCCAGGCCCGGTCCCGGCTGGAGCGGGCGGTCCGCAACCTGGTCGACCGGGAGTCGCACCGGCTGACCCTGCTGCGCTCCCGGCCGGTGCTGGCCCGCCCGCAGGTGATGGTCGAGCAGCGCGCGGCCGAGGTGTCGGCGTTGCGGGACCGGGCGGGGCGCAACCTGCACCACCGGCTCGACGCGGCCACCGGCGACCTGCGGCACACCCTGGCCCGGTTGCGGGCGCTCTCCCCCGCCGCCACCCTCGACCGGGGTTACGCCATCGTGCAACGGGCCGACGGGCACGTGGTCCGGGCGGCCGGCGAGGTGGCCACGGGCGATCCGCTGCGGGTACGCCTCGCCGAGGGCGAACTGACCACGACCGTCGAGGAGACGAGGACGAGATGAGCGACCGGAAAGCCGACGAGCAGCTCAGCTACGAGCAGGCCCGGGCCGAACTGGCCCAGGTGGTGGAGCGGCTGGAGGCGGGTGGCACCTCGTTGGAGGAGTCGCTGGCGTTGTGGGAGCGCGGCGAGCGGCTGGCCGCCGCCTGCCAACGCTCCCTCGACGGCGCGCGGGCCCGGATCGACGCCGCCCGGTCGGCCACCGACGCCTGATCCGGCGTCAGCCGACCAGGCGGATGCGGACCCGACGGTTCTGCTTGCCCTTGCTCTCCACCTTGACCACCTGGAGCCGCCCGACCTGCCCGATGGACGCCACGTGGGTGCCGCCGTCGGCCTGCACGTCGAGCCCTTCGATGTCGACGATGCGGACCTCCTGCTCGTCCGGGGGGATGAGGTTGGTCTGGGTGCGCACGATGTCGGGGATGGCCAACGCCTCGTCTCGGGGCAGCACCCGCACGGAGATCCGCCGGTCGGTGGCCAACTCCTTGTTGACCGCCTCCTCCAGCAGCCCCTTGAAGCCCTCGGGGGGCTGCGGCAGGTTGAAGTCCATCCGGGCCTCGCCCGGCTCCATGTTGCCGCCGGTCACCAGCGCGCCGAAGTCGCGGAACACCACCCCGCAGAGCACGTGCAGCCCCGAGTGGGTACGCATCAGCGTGAACCGGCGTTCGTCCTCGATCGCGCCCTGGACCTCGGCGTCGACCGGCGGCGTCGGGTCGCCCTCGGCGGGGATCAGGTAGAGGTCGTCACCCTTGTGGGTGCCGACGATCCGGGTCTGCACCCCCTGCCACAGCAGGACGCCGTGGTCCGGTGGCTGTCCGCCGCCGCCGGGGTAGAAAGCGGACCGGTCCAGCACGATGCCGCGCTCGGGGTCGACGTGCACGACCCGGCAGGTCCACTCGCGCAGGGACGGGTCGGCGAGGTCGAGACGTTCGGTGCGTCCGTGGTGGGAGATGCCCATGGGGGCGCAGCGTACTACCGATCGTCGCGCATCGTGAGCCTAGCCACGCCCGGCCTCGGCCCAGTAGCCGGCCAGCCGTTTGACCACCTCGACCAGCTCCCCCTCGTCGAGGGTGAAGGGAAGCCGGACATGGTCCAGGTAGGAGCGCGCCCCCACGGCGAAGTGCGCACCCAGCATCAACTGCATGCCGTGGTGCTGGGCGACGTGGTTGAGCTGTTGCAGCGGTCGGGGGGTGGCGCACCAGACGCTGAGCCCGCCGTGCGGTGACTCGTACCGCCACTGCGGCAGGTGCTCGGCGAGCGCGGCGAGCAGGGTGTCGCGACGGAGGAGGAGGTCCCGTTGCCGTTCGAGCCGGATCTGCGGCAGGTCGTCGAGGAGTTCGACGGCGAGCAACTGGGTGGGCAGCGGGCAGCCCAGGTCGTACATGGCCCGCAGGTGCACGATCCGTTGCAGCTCCCGGCGGGGCCCGACCAGCCAGCCGATCCGCAGCCCCGGCCAGCAGACCTTGCTGAGGCTGCCCACCGTGTAGATCTGCGCGCCGGGGGCGTACGCGGCGATCGGGGGCGGCGGGAGGGGGCCGTCGATCCGGGTGTCGGCGAGGGTGAGGTCCTCCACCAGCGGGACCCCGTACCGGCGGGCGATGGCGGCGACCGCTGCGCGGCGCTGCTCGGTCATCGTCCACCCGGTCGGGTTGTGGTATGTCGGGATGACATAGATGAAGGAGGGTTCGTACCGGCGGACGGCTGCCTCGACCGCCTGCGGGTCGGCCCCCTCCCGCTCGATCGGCACCACGACCAGCCGTAGTCCGGCGGTACGCAGCGACGCCAGCACGGTCGGGCAGGTCAGCTCCTCCACCAGCACGGTGTCGCCCCGGCGGGTCAACACCCCGGCCAGCAGGGACAGCGCCTGGGTCGCGCCGTTGGTGACGATCACCTCCTCGGCGGCGGTGACCCGGCCGTCGGCGGTCAGCTTGCCGGCGATCCGGTCCCGCAGCGCGGGGTAGCCGGCCGGTTCGTACACCCGGCCGGGCAGTGCCGCGGCGGCCAGGGCGGGCAGCCGGGACATCGCCGTCATCAGCCATGGGCCGGGCGGTGGCGCCGGGACCGTCAGGTCGACGGTACGCACCCGATCGCGGACGACGTCGGCGATGAAACCGCTCGCCGCGGCACCGTAGTCGGCGGGCGGCAGGACGGCGGGTTGGGCGTGCGCGACCCGGGTGCCGCTGCCCTGGAGGCTGACCAGCCAACCCTCGTCCTTCAACAGGCTGTACGCCTGGGCGATGGTCGTCCGGCTGACGGACAGCACCACGGCGAGCCGGCGTTCCGGGGGCAGCTCGCTGCCCGGGGGCAGCGAGCCGAGGCGGATCAGCAGCCGCAGCTGCTCGGCCAGCCCCCGGTAGAGCCGGGTCTGGTCCTGCTTCCACGCACCGAGCTGAGCCGCCAACTCTTCCGCGTTCATGCTCTCCCCCCAATGGACTGAGGATTGGCTATTTCCCTCAGCCACTGACTTGAGCAATATTCCATCGTCACGTTAGCGGGGGGCTGTGACTACCACCTGGTAACGCCCCGTGCCCGCTCGGCGGCCATTGCCAGCTTCCCGGGTCGTGACACCGCAGCGAGTGTCACCTCACTCGAGCCGCCAAAGGAGACGGTTCACAGCAGAACGGGGAGCAGGAGCCGCATGGAGTCGTCGTTGCACGAAACCGCAGGCTCGACCGGCACCGGGCAGCGCGTGCCCGGCCCCCGTACCGGCTCCACACCGCCCCCGGGGCCGGACGACAGGCCGTCACCGGTGACCTCCCGGGCGGCAGACGTCGCCCAGGAGTCGACCGACGCCCTGGAGCCGCTGCTGCGGCAGGAGATCGTGCGCATCACCGAGGCCGAGGCGTCCTCGTCGGTGACCCAGGTGCTGCTGTCCCCGCAACGACTGCGCACCATCTGCGCGCACGCCATGGAGGACCTGCTCGCGCTGGCCCGCCGGGACCCGGCCGCCGGCAGTTCGTGGCGGTACGTCTGGGACAGCTACATCGCCTACCGGGCCACCCTCGCCTACCGGGTGGCGCACGCCATCCACCAGGCCGAGGACACCCCGCTGGGTCAGGACGTCCGGCTCGCCGTGGCCCGTCGGGTCTCCGAGGTCGCCAAGGTCCGCACCGGCGTGGAGATCCACCCCGCCGCCCGCATCGGACGACGGCTGATCATCGACCACGGGCTCGGCACGGTGATCGGCGAGACCACGGTGATCGGCGACGACGCGTACATCCTCCAGGGTGTGGTGCTCGGTGCCCGGGGCATCGCCGACAACCCCAACGGCAGGCGGCACCCCCGGCTCGGGGACCGGGTCGAGGTGGGGGCGTTCGCCCGCATCCTCGGTGCGGTGACGGTCGGCGACGACGTGCTGATCGGGCCCGGGATCATCGTCACCACCGACGTGCCGAGCCACCGCCGGGTCCGGCTGCTCAACCAGTACCAGGGCACCTCCGGCGAGTGCAACGTCCGGGTCTTCGGCGTCGTACCGGTCTGCGAGGGCGTGGTCGAGGTGCACGGCACCGGTCTCGCCGCGATCGAGGTCGACCTGGTGACCAGCACCGGCCAGCACCGCCCGGTGGTGGTCCTCGAACGCGACGACCGGCGGGTCCGGTGCGCGGTGAACCGTCCCGGCACCGACGAGCGGCTCCGGATCATCGACACCTGCGGGAACGAGACGGTCCTCTACAACCTCCAGCAACTCTGGCGAGCGCTCGACGAGTTCGGCTTCGCGTGACCAGGAGATGACATGACGAACGACACCGGCCGGCGTGCCGGCCGCTGGCAGCTCGGGCTGCTCTATCTGCTGGTGTGCCTGATCTGGGGCACCACCTGGTACGGCATGAAGATGAGTGTGGAGACCCTGCCCCCGATCACCGCGGCCGGGCTGCGCTTCCTGGTGGCCTTCCCGTTCCTGCTCGCCGTCTGTCTCGCCACACCCGGGGTGTCGTTGCTGCCGCCGCCGGGGCGACGCTGGGTGGTGCCGTTCATCGCGGTGGTCTACGTCGCCGTCCCGTACGCCCTGATCAACTACGGTGAGCAGCACATCAGCTCCGGCCTGGCCGCGTTGATCTTCTCGTCGGTCGTGGTCTTCCTGCTGCTGTTCTCCGTGCTGATCTCACGGATCTCGGTGAGCTGGATGCAGTGGGCCGGCGTGGTGGTCGGCCTCGGCTGCCTGGTCGGCATCGTCCAGCTGACCGCCGGGATCAGCGCCCGGGGCGTCCTCGCGCCGGCCGCCGTGCTCCTGGCCGCGGTTATGCACGCCCTGACGTACGCGGTGATGGCCCGCTACGGCGGCACGGTGCACGTGCTCACCCAGGAGACCCTCCCGATCGGGCTCGGCGCGCTGGGCTTGGTGGTCCTCGGCGTGACCGTCGAGCAGCCCGACCTCGGCGCGGTCTCCGGCCGGTCCCTCACCGGCGTGCTCTATCTCGGGCTGGTCGGTTCGGTGATCGGCTTCGCCGCCTACTTCTACCTGCTCCAGCACGTCGACGCGGTGCTGGTGTCGTACGTCTTCGTGCTCTTCCCGGTGGTGGCGCTGTTCGGCTCGGCGGTGCTGGAGAACTCGGCGCTGCCGGCCCTGGCGGTGGTCCTGGCGGTGGTCATGCTCGCCGCGTTCGGTCTGACCAAGAAGGCGACCGGGGGCGGGTCGGCGGCGACGCCCGCACCGGTGCCCGTGGACGACGGGGCGACGCTCGACGAGTCCACCCTCGACGCGGTCTACGAGCACGCGCGGACCGCCTACCCCGGGGAGGCGTGCGGGTTCGTGCACGCCAGTGGACGGGTGCACGAGGCGCGCAACATGGCCGACGAGATGCACCGGCAGGACCCGGTCCGGTTCCCCCGCACCGCCACCACCGGTTACGTGCTGGCCCCCGCCGACCTGATCTATCTGGAGGACAACCTCGACGGGGACGACCCGGTGGTGGTGCTCTACCACTCGCATCCCAACGGCCGGGCCTACTTCAGTGACGAGGACCGGCGCAACGCGCTTGTCGACGGGGCGCCGCTCTATCCCACGCTTACGCAGTTGGTGGTCGGCATCGACGACACCGGCGTCCGGGAGGCGCGGTTGTTCCGGTGTGTCGAAGGCGACTACACCGAGCTGCGCTTCCTGCCCGGCCCGGACCGGCGTACGGCGGAGGTGGGCTGAGATGGGCATTCGTGACTCGATCCTGGACACGGTGGGCGGCACCCCGCTGGTGCGGCTCAGCCGGCTCACCGCCGACCTGCCCGGGGAGATCCTGCTCAAGCTGGAGCTGAACAACCCGGGCGGCAGCCACAAGATGCGCATCGCGTTGAACATGATCCGGGCGGCGGAGCGGGACGGCCTGCTCAAGCCGGGCTCCGGGCAGACCATCCTGGAGCCCACCGGGGGCAACACCGGGATGGGGATCGCGATCGCCGCCGCGGTCCTCGGCTACCGGGTGGTGCTGGTCATTCCGGACAACTACAGCGAGTCGAAGCGTCGCCTGCTGGCCAGTTTCGGGGTGGACGTCCGGCTCTCGGACAGCACCCGGGGCAACAACTCGCACGGCGAGCTGGCCACCGAGATCCAGTTCGAGCACCCCGAGTACGTGATGCTCAACCAGGCGGCCAATCCGGCCAACCCGGAGATCCACCGGTTGACCACCGTCCGCGAGATCATCGCCGACCTGGACGGCACCCGGGTGGACACCTACGTGGCCGGCATCGGCACCGGCGGTCACCTGACCGGCATCGGTGAGGTGCTCCGGCAGCACCAGGGCGGGCTGCGCATCCTCGGCGTGCAGCCGGAGGGCTGCGACATGTTCGCCGACGTGTTCGTCCCGCACCGCATCCAGGGGCTGTCCATCGGCATGATCCCGCCGGTGCTCAACACCGAGATCATCGACGAGATGGTCACGGTGAGCGAGGCGGACGCCATCGACGGGATGCGTCGGCTGATGGAGTGCGAGGGCATCGGCGCGGGGCCGTCGACCGGGGCGAACATCGCCGCGTGCCGCCGGCTGCTGGCCGCCTCGGACGAGCCGCTGACCCTGCTGACGGTGGCCTACGACCGGGTCAACGACTACCTGGAACTGCTCTGAACCGGGGCTGACCGCACCACCGGGTGCTGAGGCGGACACGCCGACGGCGGGGTGGCCCCGGGGCCACCCCGCCGTCGGTACACACGCTCAGCTGAACAGGTTGTACAGCTCCTGCGGTGCCTCGACCACCTGGTCGGCGGCGGGCTTCTGGGCGGCGGTGGCGTTGCCGTAGTCGGAGTAGGTGATCTTGATGTCCTGCGCGGCGACCTGGCCGGCGGCCGGGATCTGCACCACCAGCTCGCTGAGCCGGCCCTGCGGGTCCAGCTTCGCGGTGAACGGCACCGACTGCGCCTGGGCGCCCAACGCGGTGATCACCGTCTGGTCGACGGAACCGGCCTCGGCGGCCTTCGACACGTCCAGGGTGCCGGCGTAGGCGCCCTCGCCGGTCTGCCGGACCTCGGTGATGCCCTGGGTCAGCACGGCGCTGCCGGCCGGGTCGACCTTCTCGAAGTCGAAGCCGAGCGACTTGTTGCCCTTGATCCGGGTCTGGTCGAGGTGCTGGTACTTGCCGAGGCTGAGCTTCTGCGCGCCGGGGATGCTGCTGGCGGACTTGCCGCCCAGGTCCAGCTTCACCCAGCTGTCCGGCTTGGCGTGGATCAGGTCCAGGTTCATCATCAGGTCCGAGGACGCGTCACCGATGCTCAGCTTCATCTGGGCGCTCTGGCTGGGCTGGTGCACCTGCCCCTCGGCGGTGGAGCCCACCCCGGTCATGGTGAACCGGAAATTGCCGTTGCGGATCTCGTTGGTGGAGTTCAGCAGGGCCTGCTTGGCCTCGGAGGTGCCCGGCGAGGCGCTGCCCGAGGCGGCGCCGCCGGAGACCGTCGGGGATGCGGAGGCCCCCGCCTCGCCGCTCCCGGCGTTGTTGCAGGCGGCCAGGCCGGGGGTGAGCAGCGCTGCGGCGAAGACCGCCGCGCTGAAACGTCGAATGGTCACGTCAGGCTCTCCAGTCGGGTCGTCCGACCCCCGGCGGGCGTCGGGGGCGTGGCGTCGCGGGCGTGACGCTTCCCGCGTGGCGCGCGATCCCCGCCCGGTCGCGCCGGACCCCGGGGGTCGCGTCCCTTCTGTTCCCGCGCGTCGCCTTCCGCAATCCACCCGCCCGCAACTGCCGCGGACTTCCTGACCGACGCCGCTTGGCCCGACCACGATCAGCACCGCGTCGACCGTCCGCAGGACCGCGCCGACCGTCCGCAGCACCGCGCCGACCAGGGTCACGCGGCCGGTCAGCGTAGTGCGCCGGCCAGTTCGCGCAGCTCGTTGTCCCGGGCGTCGCCGACCACGATCACCGTACGGCCCGGTTCGAGCAGCACCAGGGCCTGCTCGTTGCCCCGCCCGGTGTACCGCTGCCAGTTCGCCCCGCCCAGGTCGGCCGGCCCCTGCGGCTGCCCCTCGGCGGTCAGCTCGGCGGGCAGCAACCGCTCCGGCGGCACGTTGCTCTGCACCAGTTGGGCGCCCCGCCCCTCCGGGGTGAGATAGCCCACCCGCAGGTTCGCCCCGTCGTCCACGGTGCGGAAGCTCGCGCTGACCGTACGCCAGCCGGAGCCCAGCCCGGACGGCTCGGTGACGGGGAAGACGTTCGCGGCGCGGGCCTGCTCGTAGGCGGGGGCGGCGTCGACGGTGGTGGGCTGCTCGCCACCGAGGAAGCCCCGGTAGAAGGCGAGTAGCAGGGCGATCGGCACCAGCAGCACCAGCAGCGACAACGCCATGTCCTTCGGCGAGCGCTCGGAGCGGGACTTCTCCGCCCGGCCGGAGCGGACCGGCACCGGCTCGCCCGCCCGGTCGTCCGCCGCCGCGACCAGCGCCGGTTCGGCGGCGGGGGCGGGCCCGGCGGGGGCGGCACCGGTCACCGGCCCGTCACCCGGGGGCAGCGGCGGCTGGCCGTCCGGCGGGGTCGGATCGGCGGGTACGCGGTCGGCAGGCTGTGCGGGCTCCACCGGCCCATTCTGGCAGCCGCCCGGTGGGGCGATCCCGCCCACCATCGCCCCGCCCCGCCGCCGGACCTGGCATCGTGTGAGGATCAGCGACAAAGCTGGCAGTGGCGAGCGCAGCCCCTGCCGGTCCACCCCGCACCGTCGCGAGGAGGAAAGCCGCCATGACGAACACCAGGACGCGGGTCCCACAGGATCTCGACCGCAACCTCGCCCTCGACCTGGTCCGGGTCACCGAGGCCGCGGCGATGGCCGCCGGTCGGTGGGTCGGCCGGGGCGACAAGGAGGGCGGCGACGGGGCAGCCGTCGACGCGATGCGTAAGCTGATCAACTCGATCCAGATGCGCGGCGTCGTGGTGATCGGCGAGGGCGAGAAGGACAACGCCCCGATGCTGTTCAACGGCGAGCAGGTGGGTGACGGCACCGGCCCCGAGGTGGACGTGGCGGTGGACCCGGTCGACGGCACCACGCTGATGAGCAAGGGCATGCCCAACGCGCTCGCGGTGCTGGCCGTCTCGGAGCGGGGGGCGATGTTCGACCCGAGCGCCGTGTTCTACATGGAGAAGCTGGCCGTCGGCCCGGAGTACGCCGACGTGGTCGACATCGAGGCCGGGCCGGCGGAGAACATCCGACGGATCGCCAAGGTCAAGGGCACCGACGTCGCCGAGGTCACCGTCTGCGTGCTGGACCGTCCCCGGCACGCGGACCTGGTGGACGAGATCCGGCGGACCGGGGCGGGCATCCGGTTCATCTCCGACGGCGACATCGCCGGGTCGATCGCCGCCGCCCGGGGCGAGTCGGGCGTCGACGTGCTGATGGGCGTCGGCGGCACCCCGGAGGGGATCATCTCCGCGTGCGCGCTCAAGTGCATGGGTGGGGCGATGCAGGCCAAGCTCTGGCCGCAGGACGCACAGGAGCGGGAGAAAGCGCTCGCCGCCGGGCACGACCTGGACCGGGTGCTGGGCACCGACGACCTGGTCACCGGGGACAACTGCTTCTTCGTGGCGACCGGGGTCACCTCCGGTGACCTGCTGCGCGGGGTGCGGTACCAGGCCGGTGGGGCGTACACCCAGTCGATCGTGATGCGGTCCAAGAGCGGCACGATCCGGGTGATCGACTCGTACCACCGGTTGGAGAAGCTGGCCCTCTACTCGGCGGTGGACTTCGACGGCAGGCCCCTGGCAGAGCAGGAGTGACCGCGACCGGCACGGCGGTTCCCGCCGTCCTGCCCACCTCCCGCCGGATCGCCGGGATCGGGCTGGCGACCGCCGCCGGGGTCGGGGTGGCCGTCCAGTCCCGGATCAACGGCGAGCTGGGCGTACGCCTGGCCGACGGGATCGCCGCGGCGGTGGTCTCCTTCGGTCTCGGCCTGGTGGTGCTGCTGGTGCTGGTCCCCGCGCTGCCCGGTGGGCGACGCGGGCTGGCCGACCTGCGTGCCGCGCTGCGCTCCGGCACGTTGCGCCCCTGGCAGATGCTGGGCGGGGTGTGCGGGGCGTTCCTGGTCGCCACCCAGGGCCTCACCATCGGCGTGCTCGGCGTGGCGGTCTTCACGGTGGCGGTGGTCGCCGGGCAGTCGGCCAGCAGCCTGGCCGTGGACCGGGCGGGTATCGGGCCGGGTGGGCGTCAGCCGGTGACCGTGGCCCGGTTGGCCGGCGCGGTGCTGACCGTGCTGGCCGTCCTGCTGGCGGTCGGTGACCGGCTGGGTAACCCGGGCACCCTGGCGCTGGCTCTGCTGCCCCTGCTGGCCGGGTTGGGCCTGGCCTGGCAGCAGGCGGTCAACGGCCTGGTCCGCGCGGCCGCGGGCAGCGCGCTGACCGCCACCGGAGTCAACTTCGCCGTCGGTACGGCGGCCCTGCTGGTCGCCTTCGGCGTGGACGTGGCCATCCGGGGTGGCCCCGCCGGCCGGTTGCCGACCGAGCCGTGGCTCTATCTGGGTGGCCCGATCGGCATCGTCTTCATCGCGGTCGCGGCGGCACTCGTCCGGTTCACCGGGGTGCTGCTGCTGGGGCTCGCCACCATCGCCGGTCAGGTCGTCGGGGCCGTCGTCCTGGACGTGGTGCTCCCGACGGCGGCGTCGCACCCGGGCCCGGCCACCCTGGCGGGCGCGGCACTCACCCTGGTCGCGGTGCTGGTCGCGGCGCTCGGCCCGGTGCACCGTCGCTGACCTGCGCACCGGACCTGCCGTCGGGCGGGCCGTCGGCCGGTCGAGCGTCCGCGCGGCCCGACCGTCGGGCGGCGGTCAGTGCGCCCCGCCCGCCGGGGTGGGCGTCCGGATGGTGGCGGCGAGGATCCGGACGGTGTCGGCCAGCGCCTCGTCCAGCGGGGTCGGCGTGATGCCCAGGGTTTCGGTGGCCCGGGTCGAGTCCAGCACGAAGGGCCGGGCGAACTGGTGTGCGGTCTCCCGCAGCTCGCGGGCGAACGGGTCGTTCAGGCCACCGAGCCAGAGCAACGGGTAGGGCATCCGGACCAGCCTCGGCGCCGGGGCGCCGGCCAGTTGCGCCACCCGTCCGGCCAGCTCGCGGGCGCTGACGGCCGGGTTGCTCGGCACGTGCCAGGCCCGTCCCCAGGCCCGCTCGTCGGTGGCGGCGGCGACCAGGGTGCGCACCACGTCCCCGACGTACGTCCAGCTGTGCGGGGCGTCCCAGTTCACCGGCAGGAAGACCCGTTGCCCGGCGAGCACCTTCGGCAGCACCAACGGCAGCAGGGAGTTGCCTTCGGCACCGAGGTAGTCCGAGCCGCGCACCTCGGTGATCCGGGCCCGGCCGGCGTGGTGGGCGGCGAGCGCCTCGGTCCACATCCGGTTGCGGACCTGCCCCTTGGTGCCGGTGGCGGCGAGCGGGGTGTCCTCGGTCATCGGCGCGTCGACCGGGCCGTAGCCGTAGAGGCAGCCGACGGTGGCGAGCACCGCGCCGGTGCGCTCGGCGGTGGTGAGCAGTGCGCCGGCCAGCGGCGGCCAGTCGGTGGCCCACCGGTGGTAGGCGGGGTTGGCGCAGTTGTAGAGCGCGACCGCCCCGCCGGTGAGGGCGGTCAGCCGGTCGGTGTCGGCGGCGTCGGCGGCGATCCGCTCGATGGCCGGGTCGACGGGGCCGGTGCCCCGTCGGGTGACGAGCCGGACCTGCTCGCCCCGCTCGGCGAGGTGGCGGGCGGTGGCGGTGCCGACCGGACCGGCACCGACGATCACGTGCAGTGACATGGGAGAACCCTTCAGAGCGGGAGGCTGGATAGAGAGCAGTGCTCTCGTTGAACCGTGTTCAGCATGTCCGACCGACCGCTCCCCGTCAAGAGCAGTGCTCTCTATTTTGATTGCCGCTCTGGACCGTGGCAGAGTGGAGCCATGCCGGCTTCCTCGATCCGCGCCCGGGTCCGCGCCGAGATGATCGACGAGATCAAGGCGACCGCCCGCCGCCACCTCGCCACCGACGGTGCCGACCTCTCCCTACGGGCGGTCGCCCGGGACATGGGCATGGTCTCGTCCGCGATCTACCGCTACTTCCCCAGCCGCGACGACCTGCTCACCGCGCTGATCATCGAGGCGTACCACGCACTCGGCGAAGCAGTGGAGTCCGCCGACGCCGCCGTCGACCGGGCCGACCTGCGCGGACGCTGGCACGCCGCGTGCCGGGCCGCCCGCGCCTGGGCGCTGGCGCACCCCGCCGAGTACGCCCTGCTCTACGGCAGCCCGGTCCCCGGGTACGCCGCCCCGGTCGACACCGTGCTCCCCGCCCAGCGCCCGCCACGGACCCTGATCGGCATCCTCCGCGACGGGGTGGCCGACGGCCGGCTCGCCCCACCCGACGACGACCTGCCCGAACCGGTCCGCTCCGACCTCGCCGAGATCGCCACCGGCCTCTTCCCCGGCCTGCCCGAGGCCCTGCTGGCCCGGGGCATGGCCGGCTGGACCCAGCTCTTCGGGCTGATCAGCTTCGACCTCTTCGGCCGCCTCGGCCCGGCCCTGCCCCACCGGGACGCCTACTTCGACCACCAGACCGCCCTGATGGCCGACCTCGTCGGCCTGCCCTGACCCGGGGCGGGCGAGGGCCGACCGCCACCGCGCCGGACCGCCCGGCACCGGCCTCCCGCAGCGCACCGAACGGCGCAGGTCTCACCTGCAGACCGGCCGGCACCGGCTCGGCCCGGCCGTGGCCGCCGGGTCAGCCGGCGTCGGAGGAGTGGCCGGGGAAGAGATGCGCCGCCGGGTCGATGGCCACGGCGGCGTTGTTGACGGCGGTGGCGGCCTCACCGAAACCGGTGGCGATCAGCCGCACCTTGCCCGGGTACTCGGTGATGTCCCCGGCGGCGAAGACCCGGGGCAGGTTGGTCGCCATCGCGCTGTCCACCACGATGTGCCGCCGGTCCAGCCGCAGCCCCCACTCGGCCAGCGGCCCCAGGTCGGCGGTGAAACCGAGCGCCGCGACCACCGTGTCGACCGGCAGGGTCTCCGCCGCGCCACCCCGTACGGTGATCTCGGCGGCGGTCACCGTGTCGTCGCCGTACAGCCGGGTCACCTCGGCGTTGACGACGACCCGCACCGGCAGGGACAGCACCCGGGCCACCGTGCCGGCGTGCGCCCGGAACCGTTCCCGGCGGTGCACCAGGGTCACCGAACGGGCCAACGGTTGCAGGGTCGCCGCCCAGTCGAACGCGGAGTCACCGCCGCCCACGATCAGCACGTCCCGGTCGGCGAGCGCGGCCGGCTCCGGTACGAAGTAGACGATCCCGCCACCGAGGAAGCTGTCCGCCACCGGCAGCGGACGCGGGGTGAAGCTGCCCAACCCCCCGGTGACCACCACCGCACCGCAGCGCAGCTGCTCGCCGCCGGCCAGGCCCAGCACCGGTCGGCCGTCGAGGTGGGCGAGCTTCTCGGCCCGGGTGCCCAACAGGTATTCCGGGTGGTAGGGCGCGGCCTGAGCGACCAGGTTGGCCACCAGCTCCCGGCCCTTGACGGCGGGGAAACCGGCGACGTCGAGGATCAGTTTCTCCGGGTACATGGCGGTGATCTGCCCGCCCGGCTCGGGCAGCGCGTCGACCACCGCCACCGACAGGCCCCGGAAACCCGCGTAGTACGCGGCGAACAGCCCCGTCGGACCGGCTCCGATCACGGCGACATCGACCTCGCGCATGGGCGTACCGTCGCTTTCCGCTGGCGGGCACACACAGTTGGATCAACGCGTGCTGCTGCCGACGGTAGGCCCGCCACCCCGTCCGGGCAAGCATCTCCCGGCCGTACCGCGTGCCGGGCGGGTCGCGCCCCGCTCAGGACCTCAGCGTGGACTCGACCCGGTACTCCCCGTACGGGTCGTACGGGCGGCGACGCCGGAACAGGATCGCCGCGACCACCCCGCCGAGCAGCCCGAACAGGTGCCCCTGCCAGGAGATCCGCTCGTCGGTGGGCAGGATGCCGAGCAGCTGCCAGCCGTAGAGCAGGCCGACCAGCAGCACCACCCCGAAGTTCCACCAGCTCCGCTCGACGACGCCCCGGGTGAACAGCAGGCCCAGGTAGCCGAAGATCACCCCGCTCGCGCCGACGACCACCGAGTTGGGCGAGCCGGTGAACCAGACGCCGAGGCCGCTGACCAGGATGATGACCAGGGTGGACCAGAGGAACCGGCGGCTACCGGCGGCCAGCACGAAGGTGCCGAGCAGGATCAGCGGGATGCTGTTGCTGTAGAGGTGGTCGAAGCCGTGGTGCAGGAACGGCGAGAAGAACACCCCGTCGAGCCCCTGGATGCGCTGCGGGATGATCCCGGCGGCCACGTCGAGCCCGAAGCCGAGCCCCTGGTCGAGGGCCTCGATGAGGAAGAGGAACGGCACCACCGCGCACATGGCGACGAAGGCCCGGCCGAGCGACGCGTAGAACGCCTCGGTGCCGAACCGGTCGGGGTCGCCGCCCGTCGGGTGCAGGGTCACCCCACCATGGCTATCAGCATTCTTCGCCGACCGCCACCCGGGTCCCGCGCCACCGGGGGTACGACGACGGCGGGGCGGGTGGTCGCCCACCCGCCCCGCCGTCGTACCCGTCGATCAGTACCAGCCGGAACTCTGGCTCTTGGCCCAGGCCCCGCAGGGGCTGTCGTACCGGCCCTCGATGTAGCCGAGGCCCCACTTGATCTGGGTGACCGGATTGGTCCGCCAGTCGCTGGCGACCGAGCTCATCTTGTTGCCGGGCACGGCCTGCGGGATGCCGTACGCGCCGGACGAGGAGTTGCTGGCCTTGGGGTTCCAGCCGCTCTCCTTGTTCCAGAGCTTGTCCAGGCAGGGCATCTGGTCGATCTTGAAGCCCGCCTGGAGGAGCATCGCGCAACCGGTCTTGCGGTGCCCGCTGTAGGAACTGCACGAGGCCGGGACCGGGCCGGCGAAGGGCTTGATCTTCCCGTCCTCCGACTTGGCCTTGGCCTCGGCCTCATCACGTTCCTTCTTGCGCGACGCCGCCGCGGCCTCGGCGGCCTTGGCCCGCTGGGCGGCCTCCTTGGCCGCTGCGGCGGCCCGCTGCCGCGCCTGGTACTCGGCGGACCGCTGCTTGGCGGACTCCCGCCGGTGGTCGGCCTGCCGGTCACGCTGGTAGTCGTACTCGGCCTGGTCGACCTGGAGGCCGACCTGTGCGGTCAGGCCCTGTTGCTGGGTTTCCCGGTCTTCGCCCAGGTAGAAACCGCCGGCAACGCCCACGGAGAGCAGTGCGACAGCGGCCGTACGGGCACCGAACCGGCTCCACAGCCGACTCACGAAGTATCCCTTCGTCGGGGGCAATGGCGCGGCGCGGACCAGCCCGTGCCGGGCGTGGTCGCACCACGAGCGCCCCGACCTCAGCCGGTCGCCGCCGACGTACCGGCGGGCGGTGGCGGCTCGTCCACGGATGGGACGAACGTTCACCAATGACCCCCACCGGGACGTGGGCGCTCGTGGGACACCATCGCGCACAGTGAGGCTGATGGGAAACCCGGCGCGCGAATTGTGACCTGTGCCACAAAGTGAATGCGGACGATGGGGGGCGACCCCACCCCTCGCAGGACTCAGCCCGGGATGTCCTCCAACAGATCGGTCACCATCGCCGCGATCGGGGAACGCTCGGACCGGTTCAGCGTGACGTGCGCGAAGAGCGGATGTCCCTTCAGCGCCTCGATCACCGCCGTCACCCCGTCGTGCCGGCCCACCCGCAGGTTGTCCCGCTGGGCGACGTCGTGGGTCAGCACCACCCGCGAGCCCTGCCCGATCCGGGACAGCACGGTGAGCAGCACCCCCCGCTCCAGCGACTGCGCCTCGTCGACGATGACGAAGGCGTCGTGCAGGCTCCGGCCCCGGATGTGGGTCAGCGGGAGGACCTCCAGAATGCCCCGGGAGGTGACCTCCTCCAGCACGTTCTCGTGCACCACCGCGCCGAGGGTGTCGAAGACGGCCTGCGCCCAGGGCGACATCTTCTCCGACTCCGAGCCCGGCAGGTAGCCCAACTCCTGACCGCCGACGGCATAGAGCGGGCGGAAGACCACCACCTTCTTGTGCCGGCGGCGTTCCATCACCGCCTCCAGCCCGGCGCAGAGCGCCAACGCCGACTTGCCGGTGCCGGCCCGACCGCCCAGCGACACGATCCCGATCGACTCGTCCAGCAGCAGGTCCAGCGCGATCCGCTGCTCGGCCGACCGCCCGTGCACCCCGAACGCCTCCCGGTCGCCCCGGACCAGCCGGACCGTCTTGTCGGGCAGCACCCGACCCAGGGCCGACCCCCGGGTGGAGTGCAGCACCAGGCCGGTGTGGCAGGACAGCCCGGCGGCGGCGTCCAGGTCGAGGCAGTCCCCGGCGTAGAGCCGGCCGATCTCGTCCTCACCCAGCTCCAGCTCGGCCATCCCCGTCCAGGTCGGATCGCTGGCCTGGCCGTGCCGGTACTCGTCGGCCCGCAGGCCCACCGCGGCGGCCTTGACCCGCAACGGCATGTCCTTGCTGACCAGGGTCACCTCCCGCCCCTCGGCGGCCAGGTTCAGCGCCACCGACAGGATGCGGGCGTCGTTGGACTCGTTGCGGAAGCCCGGGGGGAGGACGCCGCCGTCCGAGTGGTTCAGCTCCACCGTGAGCGTGCCGCCGGACTCGTTGGCGGGCACCGGGCGGTCCAGCCGACCGTGCCGGACCCGCAGCTCGTCGAGCATCCGCAGGGACTGGCGGGCGAACCAACCCAGCTCCGGGTGGTGCCGCTTGCCCTCCAGCTCCGAGATCACCACGAGGGGCAGGACCACCTCGTGCTCGGCGAAGCGGTGGAAGGCCGCCGGGTCGGACAGGAGCACCGACGTGTCCAGGACGAACACCTGGCCGCTTGGTCCGGGCTCCTCGGGGCCGGGCGGAGCAGCGGCCGTCGTACGGCGGCTCCGGGTGGATCGGCGGGTCGTGGCAGTCGCGGCCGGGATCTGGTCGACACCGGCGGGCGTACGGCGAGTCGTCACAGGCCTGCTCCGACGGACGGGCATCCGCCATCCGCGTTCCGCCTCCTCCGGTGCCCGGGGACACGGGGTCGGATGCGGAACCCCGTGCGCGAGGTCGCAGATCCGGGCGGCCGGCTGACCCGGGAAAACCCCGGGTCATGCCTAGACGCTAGCGGCGTCGGGCCGCCTCGGCTAGAGGCAGACGAGGATCCGCCCCCGGTGCGGTGGCCGACGGCGGACCGGCCGGGATGCCAGCCCCCTGCGCGCATCCCGGCCGGTGGAACCGCGTCACCCGTCCGACGCGGTCGACATCGTCGACGACGCCGTGGAGGGTGACGAGCCAACTGCTGGGCCGCGTCCGCCGTGACCGACGAAGGTGGCCCCTGCGGTTCAGCCGGTCCGGCGAACCAGCGTGCCGGTCGGGTGCCGACCGGTGACCGGCCCCGGACGGGCAGCGACCGGCCCCGGCGGGGCGGCCATCGGGGCAGGACGGACGGCGACCGGGCCCGGCGGGGCGGTGAACGAGGAGCCGGCGTAGGTGGTGCCCTGGCGGACCGCCGGGGCGGACGGTCCCGCAGCCGCAGCCGTCCCAGCTGGGACGGCGAGCGCCGAGGCGAGCACCGCCTGGGCGTCACGCCGACGCCGGTTCCAGGCGCCCCGGTCCCCGTCGAAGTAGCCCTGCCGATAGCCGAAGCGGTAGCCGATCCGATAGCTCAGCTGGCCGTGCAACCGACCGGCGGCGTAACTGGTCGCACCCAGCACGAGGACGAGGAACACGGCGAGAAGCGGGCTCATCGGGCGGCTCCGGTGGGCCGCGTCGGCCGGATCACCGGTCCTCCGGCTCGGCCGGGCTCGGATCGACGACCAGCAACCGTTCCAGGTCCTCGGTGCTGACCTCCTCGACCAGCTCCACGCTGATCCGGCAGCCGTCCAGGACGACCTCGGCCATTGAGGACCGTCGGATCTCGCCCCCGGCGTCGTAGACCCGGACGCTCATCTCCGGGCAGCCCAGATGGGTCCGCCAGGCGTTCCACTCGTCCCGGTCGCCGACGCTCAGGGACAGGTAGCGGCAACCGCGGGCCAGGTAGAGCCGCCAGGGTGCGCTGAGTCCTGCGGCGACCCCCTCCGCGATCAGGCCGAACGCCTGGGCGCGGGTCGTGAGTTCGGTCACCGCGCCCCCCTGGCACCGGACGCGTGACGCATGTGAGCAGTGATCGTCTCAAGCACGTGACAAACCGTAGAATGTCCCATGAGCGTGACAGTATCAGCTTTTTGCCCGGTTCCCCCCGACCCGCAACGCAGCTATTATGCCCAGGTAAACACCCATGAAGCGAGGAATCGGCAGGCGTCGGGCCGCACGATGAGTGCGTCTCACATGCGTGACAAAGATCCGCCCCGGGCACCCCGGACGGGCGTTACGGCCGTACCGTCACGGGGTGACCGAGACCGCCCCCGCCCGGAAGATCGCATTCGCCACCTTCGTTCGCCGGGCGCTCGACGACGCCCGGGCCATGCGGGCCTGGACCGGCACCGAGGTCTCCCGCCGCACCGGCGTCTCCCGCCAGACGATCAACCGGTGGGTCCGCGGCGACTGGGCCAGCGACCCGGAGGCCGAACGGGTGGTGGCGTTCTGTGAGGGGCTCGGCCTCAACCCCGCCGCCGCCTTCACCGCCCTCGGCTGGGACCGGGCCGCCGCTCCCCGGGGTGCGGCGAACACCCCTCCGATGGACCCGGACGTCGAGGCGTTGCTGCGCCGGCTGGTCGATCCCGCCGTGTCGGACGCGGAGAAGTTCCACATCCGGGAAACCATTCGTTATCTCGCATACCGCCCTACGCTCCCCCTCGATGTCCGAAATGGAGGCGAGCAGGCCGGGTAGTTCCTCAGATGGCGAAAGAACGCCTGAGCAGACCCGACCGTTTCGCTCCGGGGCCGCAACGGGCACGCTAGCGTCCGTATCCGTACTGCTTGGGCTCGTCGTCGGCGGGGGGACGGGACAAGGCCGAACTCAGCCCTGCGGGACAGAAGGAGGGGTCTGTCCATGACCCTGAAATGGTGGGCAGTCGTGGTCGCGGCAGTCTCCCTGACCGCGTGCGTGACCGCGAACCTGGTGGTCGGCCTGGGCCCCGGCGGGCAGATTCCGCTGGTCGTCAACCTCTTCGCCCTCACCGCCGCCGGCACCGCCGTCGTCCTGGCGGTGGTCGCCGAACTGCACGACCGACTCGACGACCGGGTCAGCGCGCTCACCGACTTCATGGTGGCGCGGCTCAACGAGATCGAGGCCCGCACCGGCGACCGGAACACCGGTTTCGTCGAGGGTTACCTGCTCAACCAGGGCCGGCAGGCCACAGTGGTGCCGTTGGGACGACGCGGCCGGGGAGCCGCCGAGCGCTGAGGCGCACCACGATCAGCCCATCCCGCCGGTGTCAAGAAGCCACTCCGAAGCCACGAATCAGCCACCACCCCCGGGGTACGCTGTCGCGCGTGCCGTCGTTGAATCTGGGTAACCAGCAGCCACCGATTCCGCTGGATGCTGAGCACGCCTGGCGTACCACCGCCGAGCGGGCCGCCGACACCGTCCTCTTCTTCGACTTCGACGGCACCCTCGCGCCGGTCGACGACGATCCCACCGCGGTACGCCCCGCCCCCAAGGTGCTCGCCGCGTTGGAGGCGCTGGCCCCGGTGGTGCAGCGGGTGGCGATCGTCTCCGCCCGCCCCGTCGACTTCCTTCGCGACCACCTCGGTGGCCTCAGCGGGATCGACCTCTACGGCCTCTACGGCCTGGAGCACAGCCACTCCGGCGGCGAGACGGTCACCGAACCCGCCGCGCTGCCCTGGGTGCCCACCATGGCCGAACTGGCCGACCTGGCCCGCGCCGAACTGCCCGCCGGAGCGCTGGTGGAGTTCAAGCGGCTGAGCGTCGCGCTGCACTGGCGTACCGCCCAGCAGCTCGGCCCGACGGTCGAGCAGTGGGGCCGGGCCCAGGCCGAACGGCTCGGGCTGCGGGTGCAGGCGGGCCGGATGGTGCTGGAGCTCAAGCCCCCCGTCGACCGGGACAAGGGGCTGGTCATCGGCGAGGTGGTCCGGGACGCCGGTGGCGCCTGGTACTTCGGCGACGACGTCTCCGACATCAAGGCGTTCGCGGCACTGCGCGCCCGGTCCGCCGCCGACCCCGGTTTCCTCGGCGTCTGCGTGGCGGTGGCCAATCCGGAGACCGGCCGTGAGGTCGCCGAGGCCGCCGACCTCACCATCGACTCGCCCGCCGCGCTGGGCGACTTCCTCACCCGGGCCGTACACCACCTGACCTGACCGCAGCCGCGCGGGCGTTCTCCGGGGGTGCCATGGACGGCCCGCCCGGTCGCGTCGGTGGGTCAGGTGCCGTAGCGGCGTTGCCGGGTGCCGTAGGAGCGCAGGGCGCGGAGGAAGTCGACCCGCCGGAAGTCCGGCCAGTTCAGCTCGCAGAAGTAGAACTCCGAGTGCGCCGACTGCCAGAGCATGAAGCCCGACAGGCGCTGCTCGCCGCTGGTCCGGATGATCAGATCCGGGTCGGGCAGGCCCCGGGTGTAGAGGTGCTCCGAGATGTGGTCCACGTCCAACGAGTTGGCCAGTTCCTCGATGGTGCCGCCCTTGGCGGCGTGCTCCACCAGCAGCGAACGGACCGCGTCGGCGATCTCGCGCCGGCCGCCGTACCCGACGGCGATGTTGACCTGGGCGCCGCCGCTGCGCTCCCGGGTGCGTTCCTCGGCGGCCTTGAGCGCCTGGGCGTGCTGGGTCGGCAGCACGTCGAGCGCGCCGACCATCCGCAGCCGCCAGGGGTTGCCCTCCTCGGCCAGCTCGGTGGTCAGATCCTCGATGATCTGGAGCAGCGGGTCGAGTTCCTCCGCCGGCCTGGACAGGTTGTCGGTGGAGAGCAACCAGAGGGTGACGTGACCCACCCCGGCCGCGTCACACCAGCGCAGCAACTCCTTGATCCGCTCGGCACCCATCCGGTGCCCGTCGTTCGGATCGACGAGGCCCATCTCCCGCGCCCACCGACGATTGCCGTCGCACATCACGCCCACGTGCCGGGGCACCGGCCGACCTGCGAGCCTGGCCGTCAACCGGCGCTCGTAGACGGAGTAGATAAGGTTCCGCAGAGTCATCACCCTGCAGCGTAGCGACCCGCACCGAATATCAGTGCCTCGGTGGGCGCACTACGGGCGTGATCAAGAGAAATACGCCATCCCACCGCCTGCCGCTGACCGAAACCTCTTGATCACCCGGGCGGGCCCTCGGGGGCGGGGGTGGCGCGGTGGAGGGAATAGAGGGTGAGGGAGGCCGCCGCCAGGAGGGGGGCGCCGTCGCGGACCAGGCCGTCCAGGCCGAGGAGCCACCAGCACAGGGGGACGTTGACCGCGAGGACGCCCAGGGTGACCGTCACCAGCAGGCGGCGGGCCCAGGGTCGGCCACGCATCAGGAACGCCGTACAGAACAGCACCAGATAGCTGACCACGATGCCGCCACCGAACCAGAGCAGCACCACCGGTACGGCGGCGAGCCGGCCGTCCAGCACCGCGCCGCCGGCCACCAGGGCGGGCACCAGCATCAGCGGACTGTAGGTGAAGGCGGCCACCCGGGCGGTGAGCAGCCAACCGGTGACCTGGGGGCGTTTCGGGGCGACCTCCCGCCAGGCGATCGTCCCGTCCTCGACCACCAGGCCCCGGCGGTGGCGCACCAGATGCCCGGTGACCGCGTCGCAGCGGTAGAGCAGCACGACCACGGCGACGCAGAGCGCGGTGAGCACGGCGAAGCCGAGCAGGCCGGGCAGCGGCGGCACGCCCTGCCGGGGCACCACCAGCCGGCCGACCGCGAAGACGGTGGTCACGGCGAGGATCAGCCCGAACGGCTTCGCCCCGGCCCGTCCCCGGGTCACCTGCCCGATCAGCACCAGGAAACCCAACGAGCGCAGCATCGCCCAGCCGGTGCGTACCGCGAGGCCGAACTCCTGCTCCGGGGCGTACCACCAGTTGAGCAGCTCGACCACGACGGTGGCGGCGGCGGTCGACGCCAGCAGGACGGTCAACACCCGGACGGCGGACGGCCGCCG
Source organism: Micromonospora sp. NPDC049257 (assembly GCF_040678915.1). Taxonomy (NCBI): domain Bacteria; kingdom Bacillati; phylum Actinomycetota; class Actinomycetes; order Micromonosporales; family Micromonosporaceae; genus Micromonospora; species Micromonospora sp. NPDC049257. The sequence continues at coordinate 108,678 of NZ_JBFAQU010000011.1, read as the reverse complement.
GACCTGCGGGGTCACGGCGGCCGTCCTCATGGTTGGTGATGTTGCCCGCAACGGGCCTCCGGCACACCTGTCACCGCTGCGCCGCGACGGAGGCTGCCCGGTGTCTGGTTACCGCGGCTGCTCCGCGTCGAGCCGGGCGCGCAGCGCGTCCAGCTCCGACCACAGGACGGCGGGCAGCTTGTCACCGAACTTCTCGAACCACTCGGTGACCAGCGGCAACTCGTTGCGCCACTCCTCGGGGTCGACCTTCAGGGCGATCCGGACGTCCTCGGGGGTCATGTCGAGCCCCTCGACGTCCAGCGCGTCGGCGGTCGGCACCATGCCGATCGGGGTCTCCACCGCGGCGGCGGTGCCCTCGAGCCGCTCGACGACCCACTTCAGCACGCGCGAGTTCTCGCCGAAGCCGGGCCAGAGGAAGTTGCCCTCGGCGTCCTTGCGGAACCAGTTCACGTAGTAGATCTTCGGCAGCTTGGCGGCGTCCCCGTCGACGCCCTTGCCCATCTCGATCCAGTGGTTGAAGTAGTCACCGGCGTGGTAGCCGATGAACGGCAGCATCGCCATCGGGTCGCGGCGCACCACGCCGACCGCGCCGGACGCGGCGGCGGTGGTCTCCGAGGAGAGCGTCGCCCCCAGGTAGACCCCGTGCACCCAGTCGCGGGCCTCGGTGACCAGCGGGATGGTGTCCCGGCGACGCCCGCCGAACAGGATCGCGTCGATCGGTACCCCGTTGGGGTCGAAGTAGTCGTCGGCCAGGATCGGGCACTGGGTGATCGGGGTGCAGAACCGGCTGTTCGCGTGGGAGGAGAGCTGCTCGCTCTCCGGCGTCCAGTCGTTGCCCTTCCAGTCGGTCAGGTGGGCCGGCGGCTCACCCATGCCCTCCCACCAGATGTCACCGTCGTCGGTGAGGGCGACGTTGGTGAACACGGAGTTGCCCCGGTCCAGCGTGCGCATCGCGTTGGCGTTGGTCTTCCAGTCGGTGCCCGGGGCGACGCCGAACAGGCCGTACTCCGGGTTGACCGCGTAGAGGCGACCGTCGGGGCCGAACCGCATCCAGGCGATGTCGTCGCCGATGGTCTCGACCTTCCAACCGGGGATGGTCGGCTCCAGCATGGCCAGGTTGGTCTTGCCGCAGGCGGACGGGAACGCGCCCGCCACGTGGTAGACCTTCCCCTCCGGCGAGGTGATCTTGAGGATCAGCATGTGCTCGGCGAGCCAGCCCTCGTCCCGCCCCATCACGCTGGCGATCCGCAGCGAGTAGCACTTCTTGCCCAGCAGCGAGTTGCCGCCGTAGCCGGAGCCGTAGGACCAGATCTCCCGGCTCTCCGGGAAGTGCGAGATGTACTTCGTCTCGTTGCACGGCCAGGCCACGTCGGACTGGCCGGGGGCGAGCGGGGCGCCGATGGAGTGCAGCGCGTGCACGAAGTCGGCGTCGTCGCCCATCGCCTCCAGCACGGCGGCACCCATCCGGGTCATGATCCGCATCGAGGCGACCACGTACGGGCTGTCGGTGATCTCGACGCCGAACATCGGGTTCTCGGCCTCGACCGGGCCCATGCAGAACGGGATGACGTACATCGTCCGGCCGCGCATCGCACCCCGGTACAACTCGGTCATCGTCCGCTTCATCTCGGCCGGCGCCATCCAGTTGTTGGTGGGGCCGGCGTCCGCTTCGTCCACCGAGCAGATGAAGGTGCGCTCCTCGACCCGGGCGACGTCCGTGGGGTCGGTGCGGGCGTAGAAGGAGTTCGGCTTCTTTTCCGGGTTGAGCCGGATCAGGGTCCCGCTGTCGACGAGTTCGTCGGTGAGACGCCGCCACTCCTCGTCGGTTCCGTCCACCCAGACCACCCGGTCCGGGGTCGTCAGTTCCGCGATCTCCCGGACCCAGGCGAGCAGCTTGGGGTGGGTCGTGGGGGCCTGATCGATCCCCCGCACAGTAGCCGGAGCAACCATGACTCATCTCCTTGTGGTCGACGCTGACCGATTTATGGGATGCACGAGTCTCGGCGGACGCGGGCCGCGTCGCCTTCGTGGAAACCTGGGATTGGCCTCAGCGTAAACCGGGCGGACCCGCGAGTCAGTGGGACTGGTTGTGAACAACTGCACAAGGTGCCGCCCGGCTGCGGTAACACGAGCTGATACCCGCTTTCACGCGCAGTTTCACGCAAATCCTCAGGCGAACTGCCGGTGACCGCGAGAACGGACGGCCGGCGACGGAGAAACCGGGCGTCCGGGCGGATCGGCGCGCGGCGCGCGACAGGTCGCCGGTGGTGCCCCGTCCGATCAGCCGGCAACCGGTACGCTCGCGAGGTGGCCGCGACGATGACCGGGGACCAACCGGGGACCCCACAGACCCGCCCGGGTCTGGTCCGTTCGCTGCTGGACCGGTTCGGTCACCTCATCCGCGAGTTGAGCAAGTTCGCCACCGTGGGCGGGGTGGCCTTCCTGGTCGACTTCGCGCTGTTCAACTTCCTCACGCTGGCCCGCGGGATGGAGCCGGTGACCGCCCGGGTCATCTCCACGGTGATCGCGGCGACTGTCGCGTTCGTCGGCAACCGGTTCTGGACCTGGCGGCACCGGGTCCGCTCCAACCCGGCCCGCGAGTACGCGCTGTTCTTCTTCTTCAACGCGGTCGGCCTGGGCATCGCGGTGGCCTGCCTGGCGGGCAGCCGCTACGGCCTGGGCAGCATCTGGCCCGACGTCTTCCGCACCCCGTTGGCCGACAACATCGCCAGCTACGTGGTCGGCACCGCGCTCGGCACGCTGTTCCGGTTCTGGTCGTACCGACGGTTCGTCTTCGTCGAAGCGGGAACTCCCCCGCTTCCGGAGGCGACCACCGACGACCCGTCGCCCGGGTCGTGAGCGGTCGCCCTCCCCGTCCAGCCGGAGCCTCCGGCATCGTCCACTGCCCTAAGGTGTTGCGCATGCGTCTTGTCCGTCTGCTGCCCGAGCGCTGGCAGAAGTTCATCCGCGAGGCGCTCAAATTCGGCATCGTCGGGGGCGTCAACACCGTCATCAATTACGCGGTGTTCAATGCCCTGGCACTCACGGTCTTTGTCGACGGTCAACTGAAGGCGACGGTCATCGCCACCATCGTGGCGACTATCACGTCGTATCTGATGAATCGTCACTGGACGTACCGGGATCGTCCCAAATCAGCACTTAAGCGCGAATACGCCCTTTTCTTTCTGTTCAACGGCGCCGGCCTGATCATCGAACTGGGCGTGCTCGCCGCCGCCAAGTACGGCCTGGGGTTCAACAGCCTGCTCGCGCTCAACGTGGCGAAGACCGGCGGCGTACTGCTCGCCACCCTGTTCCGGTTCTGGTCCTACCGGACCTTCGTCTTCCAGCCGGTCCCCCGGCACGCCGAGGAGAGCTGGCACGCCATCAAGCGGGACGAGTGGGACACCATGGCCGAACTGGACCCGGTGGCCGAACTGGCCGAATCGGTCAGCGAGCTGGAGGAGGCCCAGGCCCAGCCGGAACCACGACCCGGCCCGACCACCGGCCCCACGCTCCGACCCGCCGCCGAACCGCCGCGCACCCCCGCGCCGGCCACCGAAACGGTGTTCACACAGGCCCGGGGCGGAAGCAGCGGCGTCGGCCGGACGGCGGCCGGCGGTGACCTGAACGCGAAACTGCCCACCGAGCTGCACGCCGGCACCAACCGCGCGCCACGCGCCTGACCGACCCGGTCCCGCGATCCGACCGGTACGGCCCCGGGAACGCCCCGGGGCCGTCGCGCACCCCCGCCCGGGTCAGCCGGTGGTGTCGCGCAGCGGCTTGCCCTCCCGCATGTCGGCCAGGATGTCGCGCATCTCCCCGTCGCCAAGCGTGTGCTTGTCGTGCTGCGCCTCCACCAGCTCGTAGAGGGTGGTCTGCACCCGGTCGACCCGGGGCACGTCGACGAGCACCGACTGCCCCCGCTCGCCGGCCGACTCGATGGTGAGCGTGCCGCACCCCAGCAGCCGTTCGGTGAACCGCTGGGTCATCGAGTGGTCGTTGATCCGGGCCAGCGGCAGGTCCCGCCGGTGCCGGGAGAAGACCCCCTCCTGGAGCAGCACCCGCTCGTTGGTGAACAGGTAGTGCGTGCTGCGCCAGACCAGGAACGGCCACAACCCCAGCCAGAGCACCGCGATCAGGAACAGACCGGCGACCACGGCGAGCACCAGCGCGCCACCGTCGCCGTCGGGCAGCAGGAGCCAGCCCGCCACCACCGCCGCGACACCGATGACCAGCACCAGGACCGGCCGCAGCAGCGCCTTCCAGTGCGGGTGCAGGTGCAGGACGACGTGCTCGTCCTCGGTGAGCACGTCTTCGGGGAACGCCACGGGAACCTCCTAGCCGACAACCGGACGCGCTGACCGTAACCGGTCGACACGACCCGCCGGATCAGCCGGGCGGCCCGCCGTGCACCCCACGCACGAACCGACCGCAGACGGCCCGGTCAGCGCAGGTGCAGCACGTCCCCGGCGGCCAGCCGCCGCTGACCGGCAGCGGTGTCGACCAGCAGGTGCCCGTCGGGATCCACCCCGGTGGCGAGCCCGGTCAACGCGGAACCGTCGGGCAGCAGCACCCGCACCTGCCGGCCCACCGTGGCGCAGGAGACCAGGTACGCCTCCCGCAGGCCGCACGCGTCGGCGTCACCGCCGGCCGCCCGCCACCTGTCGTACCAGTCGGCGAGGCCGCGCAGCAGGGCCCGTAGCAGCGGATCACGGTCGGTCGCGGTGGCCCCGGCCAGTTGCAGCGAGGTGGCCGGCAGGCCGGTGGGGTTCTCCGGCAGTTCGTCGGCGCGCAGCGTCACGTTCAGGCCGATGCCGAGCACGATCGCGGGTGGCTCGGCCGACCCGGCCGCCGGCACCGCCTCGGCCAGGATGCCGGCGCACTTGGCCTCGCCGACCAGCAGGTCGTTGGGCCACTTCAACCCGGCGTCCAGCTCGGCCAGCCGGGACACCGCCTCGACCAGCGCGACACCGGCGAGCAGCGGCAGCCAGCCGTACCCGGTCGGGGGCGCGGGCGGCCAGTCGCGCTCGGTGACGGCCTCTCCGGGCCGCAGCAGGACGCTGGTCGCGAGGCCCGCCCGCGGCGGTGACTGCCAGACCCGACCGCGTCGGCCCCGGCCGGCGGTCTGCCGCTCGGCGACCACGACCAGGCCCTCCGGCTCGCCGGCCCGCGCGGCGTCGGCCACGTCGGCGTTGGTCGAGCCGGTCTCCGACCGCAGGTCCAGCCGCCGCCAGGGGCCCAGCGGCGCGGTCAACGCCCGGGACAGCCGCGCCGCCGACAGCGGCGGTCGATCCAGATCGGTGTACGGCGAACCCGGCATCCCGCCAGCCTACGGGCCGGGGTCGACGCCGCCGCCCGGCCAGCCTCCGCCGGAAGCTACTGAGGCGTACTGCACAGCGGCGTCGGCCTGAACCATCGTTATATTCCCAGGGTGACTACCGAGACCGGGACCAACATCCACAGCACCGCGGGCAAGCTGGCGGACCTGGAGCGACGGGTCGACGAGGCGGTCCACGCGGGCGCGCGCGGGGTGGAGAAGCAGCACGCGCGGGGCAAGAAGACCGCCCGGGAGCGGATCGAGCTGCTGCTCGACGAGGGCTCCTTCGTCGAGCTGGACGAGTTCGCCCGGCACCGGTCCACCAATTTCGGCCTGGACCGCACCCGCCCGTACGGCGACGGGGTGGTCACCGGTTACGGCACCGTGGACGGCCGGCAGGTCTGCGTCTTCGCGCAGGACTTCACCGTCTTCGGCGGCTCCCTCGGCGAGGTCTTCGGCGAAAAGATCGTCAAGGTGATGGACCTGGCCATGAAGATCGGCTGCCCGGTGGTCGGGATCAACGACTCCGGTGGCGCGCGCATCCAGGAGGGCGTCGTCTCGCTCGGCCTCTACGGCGAGATCTTCTTCCGCAACGTACGGGCCAGCGGGGTCATCCCCCAGGTTTCGCTGATCATGGGTCCGTGCGCGGGTGGCGCCGTCTACTCCCCGGCGGTCACCGACTTCACCGTGATGGTCGACCAGACCTCGCACATGTTCATCACCGGCCCGGACGTCATCAAGACGGTCACCGGCGAGGACGTGGCGATGGAGGAGCTGGGTGGCGCGCGTACCCACAACACGCGCAGCGGCAACGCGCACTACCTGGCCACCGACGAGGACGACGCGATCGACTACGTCAAGGCGCTGCTGTCCTACCTGCCGTCGAACAACCTGGACGAACCGGTGGTCCTCGACGCGCCGGCCGACCTCGACGTCACCGACGCCGACCGGGAACTGGACACCCTGGTCCCCGACTCGGCCAACCAGCCGTACGACATGCACCGGGTCGTCGAGCACGTCCTCGACGACGGCGAGTTCCTGGAGGTGCAGCCGCTCTACGCGCAGAACATCGTGGTCGGCTACGGCCGGGTGGAGGGCCGCCCGGTGGGGGTGGTCGCCAACCAGCCGATGCACTTCGCCGGCACCCTCGACATCGCCGCCTCGGAGAAGGCGGCCCGGTTCGTGCGTACCTGCGACGCGTTCAACATCCCGGTGCTGACCTTCGTGGACGTTCCCGGGTTCCTGCCCGGCACCGGCCAGGAGTGGGATGGCATCATCCGCCGGGGCGCGAAGCTGCTCTACGCGTACGCCGAGGCGACCGTGCCGAAGGTCACCGTGATCACCCGCAAGGCGTACGGCGGGGCGTACGACGTGATGGGCTCCAAGCATCTCGGGGCGGACCTGAACTTCGCCTGGCCGACGGCGCAGATCGCGGTGATGGGTGCGCAGGGCGCGGTGAACATCCTCTACCGGCAGGAGCTGGCCGCCGCCGAGGACCCCGCCGCCGTCCGGGCCGAGCGGATCGCCGAGTACGAGGACACCCTGGCCAACCCGTACGTCGCCGCCGAGCGCGGGTACGTCGACGCGGTGATCCCGCCGCACGAGACCCGGACCCAGATCGTCCGGGCGCTGCGGGTGCTGCGGACCAAGCGGGAGACGTTGCCGCCGAAGAAGCACGGCAACATCCCGCTGTAGCCGACCCGGCCCCGGACGTGCCGACGGTGGACCGGGCAGCCGCCCTGGCGCGCACCGGGCAGCAGAGCAGGACCCCCGCCGGGGGCAAGCGGGCCGGTAAGGGCCGGCAGCCCGCAGGCCGGTCAGCAGGGCCGGGGGAACCCGGGCCGGTCAGCAGGGCGAGTCGGTGGCCGGGCAGAGGCGTTTCGCGGCTCTCCCGCCCAACGCGACGAGGGCGGCCTGGGTCAGCTCCGGACCGGTGCCGTCGACCCGGTCGGCGACCGTTTCCGGGGCGGGCGCGACCACGGTCACCAGGTCACCGACCCGGACCACCAGGGTCGCCTCGACGGCTGCCGGCCGGCCGGCCGGCTCCCCGTCGGCCTGCGCCCGGGGCTGCGACGTCACGTGCCGCAGCAGCACCGACTGGTCACCGGCGAAGTCTCTCGCCGCGGGCTCCCAGCGGTGCTCCTGCCCGGTGCGGGCCGGCTGCTGATCGGCGGTCAGCAGGGACGCGCCGAGGGTCCACGTCGCGCAGGCGTCGAGCAGCCGGTAGATCTCCCCGAACAGCCACCGGCCCCGGGGTGGGTCGATCCGGTAGACGTCCTGGCTCAGCACCTGGGCGACCGGGACGTCGGTGCGGGCTCCGGGACGCAGCAGGGTCTGTGAACGGGAGGCGCGGGACACCGGCAGTTGGGCGGCGACCGCACGTTCCCGCCCGCACGATTCGAGCAGCGGGTCGACCTGGACGGTCTCGGCCAGCCCCGTCCCGCCCAGCCCCTCCCCGGTCCGCACGGGCAGGTCGGCGGGGGTCAGCAGGGCGGCGAGGGGGATCTCCGTCCGGGCCGGGTAGACGACCGGTGCGGAGTCCGAGGCCGCCACCGGGGCGGTGGGTGACGGCAGCCCGGCGGACCGCCCGGTCACCAGCGCGGCGGAGCCGGCCAGCACCACGAGCACCGTCACCGCCGACAGCCCCGCCGTCCGACGGGCCCGGCGACGGGCGCGGGCCCGGATCTCCGCCGGCTCGGGCCAGTGGACCGTACGCAGGTCCCGGTGCAGCCGGTCGACGAAGGTCGGATCCTCAGCCATCAGACCTCCTCCAGGTCAGCAACGGTGAGCAGCCCGGCGAGCGCGGCACGTCCCCGGGAGAGCCGGGCCTTGACCGTGCCCACCGGGGCTGCGGTCTGCCGGGCCACCTCGGCGACGGGCATGCCGACCAGGTAGTACAGGGCGAGCGCGATGCGCTGTTCCTCGGGCAGTTGCCGCAGGGCGGCGACCACTTCCAGGGTGTCGGTGCCGGGGCCGGGCACGCTCTCGGTCGCCCCGTGCCGCAGGTAGGCGCGGGCCCGACTGCGCAGGCTGCGCCAACGGCTGACCGCGATCCTGGAGGCCACCACCCGTACCCAGGCTTCCGGGTCGTCGTACCCGCTCACCGTCGACCAGCGTTGCCAGGCCCGCACGTACGCCTCCTGCACGGCGTCCTGCGCCTCGGCCAGGTTGCCGGTGAGCGCGCAGACGAAGCCGAGCAGCCGGTGTCGGCTGCCCCGGTAGAACTCGTCGAACCCGTCGACGTCCGGCACCCTGGTACCTCCCCGTGGCGGTCGCAGGTGACACGCGCGCCGCACACCGGTGGGTTGCGTGGTCAGCCGATCATTCTGGTCGCTGCACCAGGTCGGTCAGTTCGGCCAGCGGGAAGGTGCCGGCGGGCAGTCGTTCCCGCGCCAGCCGGCGGACCGCGATCTGCACGGCGGTGTTGGCCGGCGTGGGCACCCCGTGCCGGCGGCCGAGCTGCACGATCTCACCGTTGAGGTGGTCGGCCTCGGTGGAACCCGCCGCCCGGGTCAGGCTCTGCCAGGTCGAGCTGCCGCTGCGGGGTTGCCCGTCGACCGGCCGGGTGCCGACCCGGTCACCCCGCTCGGTCCGTTCCTCGTCCTCGCTGGAGTGCGCGATGCCGGCGGCGGCGAGCACGGCGACGCCCTCGGCCCGGACCCGGTCGAGCAGCCAGCCGGGAAGGTCGCCACCGAGCAGGGCCTGCACCCCGTTGCCGAGGTTGTTCAACAGCTTGCCGTACTTCCACCGCATCACGTCGGGCCGCACCGGGGCGACGAAGCCGGCGGCGGTCAGGTCCGCCGACACCGCCACGTCGGTCTCGTCGGCACCGGCCGGATAGCGGCCCAGGTGCAACATCCCCGGGTACGGGTGACCACTGGCGATCACCCGTCCCGGGTCGAGATGGGTCGCCGGCAACCACACGCAGACCGGGTGGACATGGGCGAACAGGCGCAGCGCGGTCGGCTCGTTCGCCACCCCGTTCTGCGCGGTGAACAGTGGCAACCGTTGCCCGGCCGTGCCACCGCCGACGACCGGGGTGTCCGCCCAGGCGTCCAGGGCGGCCCAGGTGTGCTGCGACTTGACGGTCAGTACCAGGGCGGTGTCGGCCGGCAGCGGCTCCGGGCCCGGCCCGCCGGTGGCCGGCCCACGCCAGGTCAGCGACCGGTCGGGGGTACGCAGCGTGAGCCCCCGGCGGCGGATCGCGTCCAGGTGCGCGCCCCGAGCCACCAGTGTGACGTCGCGCCCGGCCTCTCCCAGCAGTACGCCGATGGTGCCGCCGACCGCGCCCGCTCCGATGATCACGTATCGCATCGGACCGATTCTGCCCGCATCCGGCCAGGTCGGCGACCCGGCGTCGCCCGCAGGTGCGCGCACCGCACGGACCCCGACGGCTCGACGCGGGATGCCGCTGGAGGTGCGGTCGCGGTGGAGCGGCCCGGGTGGACGGCCTCAGAGCGGAATGCCGGCCCTGGTGAGCAGCGGCCCGGCGAGCAGGACCGCGCCGACGGCGAGGGCGAACAGGTTGACCAGCCCGAAGACGACCACCCAGAGCAACGCCGGGAAGGGCGTCAGGTGGGCCAGCTGGTCGGCGTCGGACTCGGGCATCCGGCCCCGGCTGCGCAGCCGTTGCAGCTCGAAGACCGGCCGGACGCCGCCGATCAGCAGGAACCAGACCGAGGTCCAGGCGAACACGGCCTGCACCTGCGGGGTGGCGTACCAGGAGACCAGCAGCACCACCCCGCCGGTGACCAGCAGGGAGAGCATCCCGAAGACGTTGCGGACCAGCAGCAGCATGGCGAGCAGCAGTGCCACCGCGACCCAGAGCAGCAGGGTGATCCGGTTGCCACCGAGCAGCCAGGCACCACCCAGGCCGACCAGCGACGGCGCGACGTACCCGGCGAGCAGGGTGAGGATCATGCCGGGGCCGGTGGGGCGGCCGGCGCTGAGGGTGAGGCCGGAGGTGTCCGAGTGCAGCCGGATGCCGTGCAGCCGCCGCCCGGTGAGCAGCGCCGCCAGGGCGTGACCCCCCTCGTGGGCGATGGTCACCGCGTTGCGGGCGACCCGCCAGGACGACCGGACCGCGACGACCGCCAGCGCGGCCAGGGCGGTGAGCACCACCAGCAGGGGCGGCGGGTCGGGTTGGGCGCTGAACAGCCGGTCCCAGAGGTCGCCCAGCCCGTCGATCGACACCATGGCCGGGGAGCCTACCCGGCCCGGTTCATGTCGCTCGACGCTCGTCGCCTCGTATCGTGTGAGACTGACCGGGCGGCGAGCGGAACGGGAGGTGAGGGCCGGTGAGCGCGGCTCCCCTGGAACACCACGTCGGCCTCTGGACCGAGGCCGACTACCTCGCCATGGGCGACACCCCGAACCGGATCGAACTGCTCGACGGGAGCCTGATCGTGAGCCCTGCTCCGAGCAAGCGGCACCAGCGGGTGTCCCGCCTGCTGGCCAACAGCGCCGAGGCTGCGGCGGGTCGGCTGCTGGTGTTCGAGGCGGTGAACGTGCGGCTCGGGGTGGACCGGATCGTCATTCCCGACGTGGTGGTCGCCGACACCGACGACGAGGGCACGCTGGTCGAGGCCGGTGAGGTGGCGCTGGTCTGCGAGATCGTCTCCCCGGGCAACGCCGCCGCCGACCGTCTGGTCAAGATGCAGCTCTACGCGCTCGCCGGCATCCCGTGGTATTTGCTGGTCGAGCAGGACGGCGACGCCCACTCGTTGCGACTGCACCGGCTCGACGGCAGGCACTACGTGGAGGACCAGGTGGCGAAGGCCGGCGAGACGCTCACCCTGGCCGAACCGTTCCGGTGGCAGCTCGATCCGGCCGCGCTGCGCTGAGCCGGCCCGCTGCCTGATACCGCCCCTGGCCTGCCCTGACCGGTTCGGATCACCGCAGGTCGACTCGACCGTTGTCGATGAAAGTTTCCTTAGGACCTCTTGCGATCAAGGGCAGGAATCTCCAAAGATTGGCGTCAATCGATTGGCGTCCCTGGAGGAATCCATGACCCGTACCAGAGTGTCGTTGCGCCGGCTGTTCGCCGCCGGTCTCACCGTCGCCGCCACCGCGGCCGCGGCCCTCGTCGTCACGGCCGCACCCGCGGCCGCCGCCACCACCGCCGGCGTCGACGTCTCCCACTACCAGGGCTCCATCAACTGGAGCAGCGCCCGCAACGCCGGAATCGAGTTCGCCTTCATCAAGGCCACCGAGGGTACGAGCTACAAGGACCCGGACTTCAACACCAACTACGTCAACGCCTACAACGCCGGGGTGATCCGGGGCGCGTACCACTTCGCCCGGCCGAACATCTCCTCCGGCGCCACCCAGGCCAACTACCTCGCCAGCAACGGCGGGGCCTGGTCGGCGGACAGCCGCACCCTGCCGGCCGCGCTCGACGTCGAGGCCAACCCGTACAGCGGCGGCACCTGCTACGGGCTGTCCACCACCGGGATGCGCAACTGGATCCAGGACTTCCTCAACACCTACCGCTCCCGCACCGGCCGGTACGCGGTCATCTACACCACCACGAGCTGGTGGAACCAGTGCACCGGCAGTTGGACGGCCCCGTGGGCCAACCACCCGCTCTGGGTGGCCCGCTGGGCGAGCGCGCCCGGCACCCTGCCGGCCGGCGCCTCGGTCTGGAGCTTCTGGCAGTACACCAGCACCGGCAGCGTCTCCGGGATCAGCGGCAACGTCGACCGCAACTACTGGAACGGCACCCGGTCCCGGCTGGTCGCGCTCGCGAACAACACCTGACCGCCCCCGCAGCCGGCTCGGCGGCAGCGGGACCGGTCATCACCGTAGGGTCGATGGCTGGTCCGGCTGCCGCCGTCGCGGTTCGTGGACCCCGTCGGGTCAGGCGCTCTTCCGGCTGGTCAACGGCATGGTCACGGCATCCGTGGCGGCGGGCGTCGCGGTCCGTCGGCTCAGCCGCCAGGCGGCGACCCCGGCGGCGGCGACCGTCACGACGGCGATCGACACGACCAGCGCGGCCACGCCGGCGCTCAACAGCAGCAGGACGACATCGCCGAGGGCGACGAGCATCCACAGTGCCAGTCTCGGCCGGGCATCCCTGCGTCGGTAACTCATCTCGCTACCTCCTTCCGTCGTCCCGGGTCAGATACCCCGGATGACGGAAAGTCATGCGAAACGATTTCACCCCCGGCGGGAATCCCCCGGGTCAGTTATTCCGGTCCGGCACGAACCGGCTGGTGATCAGGGCGAAGTTGTCCAGGTTGGCGTTCCAGTCCTTCGCCGCCACCTCCCACCGCAGCCCGTAGCCCCGGTTGGTGGCGGTGACGAAACCCCGGTTGCGGACGTGGATGCGGGTGTTGTCCCGGCTCTCCAACCAGTCCCAGTCGGCGCAGGTGCGGTAACCGCCGCACGCCTTGATGTCGAGGTACTGGTAGTTGTTGACGTACTTCTTCCGGTCCGGTTCCTTGTTCTTCCAGTCGGCGACCGCATCCTTGAGCGGGCTGGACGTCCACTGGATGAACAGTTCCCGCACCCCGTTCGGCTCGGTGATGACCACCGCGTCGGAACGGACGCTGCGCCGCCAGCCCTTCGGCACCGGGACCTTGAACGTCGGCCCCTGGTACATCTCCCAACCCTCAGGCAGCGCGTTCGGGTCGGTGGAAGGGGTGGCCGACGGCGTCGGGCTGGACGCGGCGCTGGTCGGGGGCGGAGCCGCCGGAGCCGACGTCGGGGCGGCGGAGGACGCGGCGACGCTCGTCGGGTCGGCCTGCGGGGTACCGTCCCCCGGCTCGTCGGAGCTGGTCAGCAATGGGACGGCCAGCGCCAATCCCACCAGCAGCACCGCGACCAGCGCGCCGATCAGCAGGTTACGTCGCTTGTGGTCCGGTGGCGTCTCGTCGTACACCGGGACGGAGGCGACTCCGGCGGACCCGGCGGACGGGCTGACCGGCGTGTCCAGCACGGCGGTGGGGTTGGCCGGCGGGCCCGGGTCGAGGCCGGCGCGGGCCGCCGGGGCGACCGCGCCCGACGGCCCGGCATCGGTCGGCACACCGGCCTTCCCGGTCGGCGCGGTTTCCGCAGGCGTCGACCCGGGGACCCGGGTGGTCGGTGCGGCGTCCGCGTCGCTCGACGGGACGACCCCACCGGTCGGTGCGGCATCCGCAGCCACCGACGCGGCGGCCCCACCGGTGGGCGTAGTCCCGGCCGACTGCACCATGCTGGTCGGCGCGTCGTCGACATCACCCGGTGGGGTGACCTTCGTGGTGGGCCCGGCGTCCGCACCGGCCGACATCTTCGTGGTGACGTCCGCACCCGTGGTCGACGCCCCGGTGACGACAGTCGCCTCCGCAGCGCCACCCGTAGCGGTGGCACCACCCGCCGTGGCCCGCGCGGCGGCACTGTCCGACGCCGCCTTCGCCGCCGCGGTGCCGGTGGCGGCCCCCGCCGCGGCGGCCAGGGACGACGAGGTCTTCGCGCCCCCGCCCTGCGCCGGGCGGGGTGCCGGCACCACCGGCGTACGCGGCTCACGTGGGCCGTTCGGCCCCGGCCGGCGTACCCCGTCGAGCAGTGAGATGCCCCTGGCGCGCTTGCCGGCGGCCCGGCGCAGCATGCGCTCCGCGACCTCGGCGGTGATCCGCTCGGTCGGGTCCTTGCGGAGCAGGCCGGTCAGCACCGGCTTCAACGGGCCGGCGTTCCTGGCCGGCGGCAGCGGCTCCGTGGCCAGCGCGGCCAGGGTGCCGATCGCCGACGGCCGGGCGTACGGCGACTTGCCCTCCACGGCCGCGTAGAGCGTCGCCCCCAACGACCAGAGGTCCGCCTCCGGCCCGGCGGTGCCGTCGCGGGCCCGCTCCGGCGCGATGTACGCGGGCGAGCCCAGCACCATTCCCGTCCGGGTGACGTTCGGGTCGCCGGGAATGGTGGCCAGTCCGAAATCGGTCAGCACCACCCGACCGTCGGTGCCGAGCAGCACGTTGCCCGGCTTGACGTCCCGGTGCATCACCCCGGCCTTGTGGGCGGACTTCAGCGCGCCCAGCACGCCCAGGCCGATCTCCACCGCGCGGGCCGGGGGCACCGGGCCGTCCTCGGCGAGGGTGTCCTGCAACGACCTCGACGCCACGTACTCCATGACGATCCACGGGTCACCGTCGGTACGCAGCACGTCGAAGATGCGCACCACGTTGACGTGGTTGAGCCGGGCGATCGCCCGCGCCTCACGCAGCGACCGCTCCCGCATCTCGCGCCGCTCGTCGTCGGTCAGGCTGGGCGGCGGGACCAACTCCTTGATGGCGACGTCCCGGTGCAGCACCTCGTCACGTGCCCTCCAGACCCGGCCCATGCCACCCTGACCGAGCGGCGCGAGCAGCCGGTACCGGTCAGCGACGAGTTGGGAAGGCACGTCAGACATCGGTGAGACGGTACCCGGCCGCACCAACGCGCACACCGCCGGCACGCCACTGTGCGACGTGGGTCAACTTGTCGACGCGTACCCTGGCGACATGTCTGCCGAAGAGCCGCTGTTCCGGGTAGTCCGGGGGGTTCCCACCGCCGAGGAACTGGCCGCGCTCGTGGGCGCGATCACCCTCCGTTCCCGGCCGGCCGGCACACCCAGGCCCGCCGTAGGGTCCACGTGGGCCCGTAGCGCCCGTCCGGTCGGCGTGGTCCCGGTGCCCGGTCGTGACGCCTGGCGCACCTCCGGCCTGCCCCGCTGACAGCCGACGCCACCGGGCCAGGCTTGCCGGCCGACGGCCGGCGGCCGACGGCGGCCGTCCGGGGCTGCTGACTGGCCGAGGACGGCCGGAGCCAGTGCCGGGCTGCTGACTGGCGGAGGGCGGCCGGGGCCAGTGCCGGGGCTGCCGGGATCGCCGAACAGCCACTAGCCTCACTCTGGGAGACGGTGTCGTGACGTTCGGGAGGACCAGTGATCCCTGAGGAGGGCCGCCCAGCTTCTTGGCTGGGCAACTACGGCGGCATCGAGGCCGACATCCGACAGATGCGGGAGTTCGCCGACCAACTCCAGGCCGAGGTCGAACGGAACTACACGCCACACCTGCGCTACATCGCCGACGACATGACCGCCGCCGTACCCAACCCGTGCGACGCGTTCATCGAGCTGGTGCACTTCCTCCAAGCGCACTGGGAGACCCAGCAGGCCACCTCCGACCTGGTGCACGGCCTGGCCGGCGCCACCGGCCGGCTGGCGACCGCCGCCAACCGGATCGCCACCGACTACCAGGGTGCCGACGCCTTCGCCCACGCCCGGGTGACCGACGTCGAACGCGCCCTGCACGGCGCACAGGTCACCGCATCCACTCTCACCGGCCGTTCCTCGTGGACCGCTCCCGCGCCCAACAGCCCCGAAAATCCGGGCCCGGTGGTGCTGCCGTGATCGAACGGGGCAGCGGCCGCACCTCCGGCCTCACCGACTGGCAACTCATGGACGTGCTCAGCATGTGGGCCTGCCTCCAGGACCAGGAGACCCAGGGGCACTGGAAACACGTCGCGGGATGGCGCAAGGTCTGCGACCTCGCCCAGGCTCATCTGCGGAGACTCCAGCAGTACCGCAGCGGCCTCGCCGAGGCATGGCCACCCGCCACCAACGACGCCGCCAAGGCGTACCTCGGTGAACTGGACGAGCTGATCAGCAGGGTGCAGCACACCCACGACACCGCCGCCGCCAACCACGACGCCCTCGCCGCCGCCGCCCGCGCCATCGACAGCACCAGACCGCAACTGAAGCGGCTGCACGACGAGTACGCGACGAAGCTCCAGCAGAAGCGGGGGTACGAAGCCACACTGGCCGACCCCAAGGCGGCGATGGGCAGCCGGGTGGTGGACCCACCGGTGAGCGATGGCGACCTGGAGCGGTTGAACGTGCAAGCACGCGGGATCATGTTCGGGCTCAGTGGTGAACTCCAACAAGCCCAAGCAATGCTCCAAAAACCTCCACCAGTACGTACCCCTCGCGACCTTGGCAATCCGGATACTTATGGCAGCTCTACCCCAATACCAATAATCCCCCCGATCACTCCCATGCCAGTAGGGCAACCTGCAGCAGCACCCCCTAAACCCAAGGGAGCCAAAACCGCAAAGACGGGCCAGCTTGCATCACATTCGAATGGCGGCCCCACGCTCGGCGGCACTGTTGGCTCGTTGTCGCCGAACCCGATTCAGGAAGCCAACCCTGCAAACCACATAGGCGCCAAAAATCCTCAGCCAGGTTTTGGCATTCCGCCGACATTAGCAACAACAAGGCCAACAGAGCCATTCAATGGGGCGGGAAATACACAAGGACGTCAAATCCCCGCGAGCAGGCTTCCCGCTACCGACAGAAGCCTAGGCCCCCATACAGGCAATCCACCGAGAACTACGCCCCACAGCGGCGTCATTGGCGGCACGCCCGGAGCAGCAATAGGCCCGCCAGTCACGAACGGCACCCACCGACGAATTAATCCAGTTGGCGGGGTCATTGGCGGCGGCGGTGCCGGCCTTGCCCCGACAGGGGGTGCCGGAACAAGGCCCGGTGGGGGTAGGGGCAGTCAATTCGGTGGACTCGGCGGCTTCCCACCCGTCGGCGGTGGAACCAAGATGGGTGGATTTAACAACCCTTCAACTAGGGATGAGACCACACACACAGGTTCATCTCCCCAGTGGGATCCCAGCCATCCATGGGCGACCGAAAAAGGGGTGCCACCAGTGGTCAATCCTCCAGAAGAGGAGGGACCAATCGACCCTGGCCCCGCCATCGGCTTTAACCGATGACAAGTATCAGCAGGAGGATTTGCTTCCCGCGCCTCCTTGCGTTGGCACAAGTGTTCAGCATCTTGGCAGTGTCGACACCTGCGACCGCAACACCCAAGGGGACGGACTTAATACGTGGCGACCAATGGCATCTGAAATTCGTGAAGGCGGTTGACGCACACCGAATAAACCAGGGCAGCGGATCGGTGGTTGCTGTTATAGATACCGGAGTTTCCCCCCATCCAGACTTAAAAGGAAACATGCTCGCAGGAACTGATACGATTCCCGGAGGATTTGGGAACGGTCAGAGCGACCGCGATAGCCACGGCACCGGAATGGCGGGATTAGTCGCAGCACACGGCCAACGAAACGGCACGGGGGCACTCGGAATTGCACCAGAGGCGAAGGTAATTCCCATTCTTTCCTTCCCTCCGAAAGGTGATGGCACCCCAGACTCCCTTGCCGACGGAATCAATTTCGCAATTGAGCACAGAGCCAATATAATATGCATCTCCAGTGTCGGCAGCAGAAGCCCCTACCTGGACCAGATGGTCGCCCGCGCCCTTACTTCCGACATTGTTGTTGTAGCCGCCGCCGGCAATCTTCCCGATGATGCAAGGGTGGGCTATCCCGCCTCCGTTGCCGGAGTTGTCGCCGTAGGCGGAGTGGACCAAAAAGGGGAACATGCTTCTATTTCTGTGAGTGGTCCCGAGGTTGATGTTGTTGCGCCGGCTGTCGACATCTACAGCACCAGCATCAACGGCAAGTACCGCAAGGGAACCGGTACGTCCGATGCGACGGCCATTGTTGCCGGGGCGGCGGCGCTGGTCCGCTCGAAGTACCCCTACCTTCCCGCCGCCGAGGTCGTACACCGGCTGACGGCCACAGCTGTCGACAAAGGTCCTCCCGGCCGGGACGACGAGTACGGCTATGGCGTCATCGACCTGGTGGCCGCGCTCACCGCCGATGTCCCACCCCTCGGCTTCGAGAGCGTCACCGCCGCTCCCCCGCAGGCAGGGACGACGAGCGCAGCCACGTCATCGTCCGGTGGGAACGACGATGGCGGTGCCGCCGCACGGGGGTGGGCGACGTTGGGGGTGATCGTGGCTGCCGGGTGCGGGTTCCTGGTGTGGCGTCGTCGCCGACGTGCCGACGACCCGCCACCACGGATCAGCCGGTAGCGTCGGCCCGTGTCCAATTCTTTGCCGCTGCGCCTCGTACTCGCCTCGCAGAGCCCCGCCCGCCGCAAGTTGCTCCAGGCCGCCGGGATCGAGCCGGACGTACTGGTGAGTGGGGTCGACGAGTCCCAGGTGGTCGCGGATCGGGCCGAGGATCTCTGCCTGGAGTTGGCCCGGCTGAAGGCGCAGGCGGTGTCCGACCGGCTGCGTACCATTGCGGACGAGCGGACTCTGGTGTTGGGGTGCGACTCGGTGCTCGCGTTCGACGGTGAGATTCTCGGCAAGCCGGCGGATGCGGCCGACGCCACCCGACGGTGGGAGCGGATGCGTGGGCGCAGCGGGGTGTTGCACACCGGGCACTGTCTGCTCGACGTGGTGCGTGAGTCCCGCGCGGAGGCGGTGGCCTCGACGGTCGTGCACTTCGCGGACGTCACCGATGCGGAGATCGCCGCGTACGTGGCCACGGGTGAGCCGTTGGCGGTGGCGGGGGCGTTCACCATCGACGGGTTGGGCGGGGCGTTCCTGAACGGGATCGAGGGTGATCCGGGAACGGTGGTCGGGTTGTCGTTGCCGCTGCTCCGTGGGTTGTTGCGCGATCTGGAGCTGAGCATCACCGACCTGTGGTCGAAGGTCGCGCCGGGCGCCCAGGAGATCGAGCCGCTGGGCTAACGTCCGGTCATGACCACGAAGTCGCTGCCGCTGACGCCGGAACTGCACGCCTACCTCGTCGCCCACGGGTCTCCGCCGGACGAGATCATCCGCGATCTGGCTGAGGAGACCCGCGCGGTGCTGCCGGCGCACGCCGAGATGCAGGTGGCGCCGGAGCAGGCGGCGTTCCTCACCTTCCTGACCCGGCTGCTGGGTGCCCGGCAGGCCGTCGAGGTGGGCACGTTCACCGGGCTGTCGTCGCTGGCGATCGCCCGTGGGCTGCCCGAGGACGGTCGGCTCACCTGCTTCGACATTTCGGAGGAGTTCACCGGTATCGCCCGGTCCTACTGGCAGCGCGCCGGGGTGGCCGACCGGATCGAGTTGCGCATCGGCCCGGCTGCGGAGACGCTGCGGGAGTTGCCGCACGAGCGTTACCTGGACTTCGCCTTCATCGACGCCGACAAGACCGGCTACCCGGTGTACTGGGCGGAGTTGGTGCCGAGGATGCGGCCCGGCGCGGTCATCGCGGTCGACAACACCCTGCGCGGCGGCCGGGTGCTCGCCCCCCGTGACGCCGCCGACCGGGCGATCGCCGCTTTCAACGACGAGGTGCTCGCCGACGTACGTGTCGACGCGGTGCTGCTCCCCCTGGCCGACGGCGTCACCCTCGCCCGGGTGCACTGACCGGCCGGCCGGGGGAATGGCGAGTTCGGCTCCCCTGGGCCGATGTTGCGGTGTCCACCTCGCACCGATACCGCTCGGCGGCACACAGTCGATCACCTCCCCACGGCATCCGGCCGGGATGCCGTGGGGAGGTGGGGAGTCGTGGGGAGGTGGGGCGACGGTCTGACGCGACGAGCCCGTGACCGGGCCTCGCCGGGGTGGGGATCGTCAGCGGACGCTGCGGGCGAACTGTCGGGCCGCCCAGAAGACCCCGGCGGCGGCGAGCACCGCGATGATGCCCAGCCCCTGCCACACCTTGTCGTTGGCGAGGTCACCGGCGAACAACGCCCGGGTGCCGTCGACCGCCCAGGAGAACGGGTTCCACTCGGCGACCCCCTGGAGCCAGCCGGGGGCGAAGGTGAGCGGCAGCAGGATGCCGGAGAGCAGCAGCACCGGCTGGGCCACGGTGTTCATCAACGGGGCGAGCGCGTCCTCGCTCTTGACCTTGAGTGCGACGCCGTACGAGACGGCCGAGGTCATCAGCGCGATCAGGGCCAGCATCAGGTACGCCAGCAGCAGGTCCCCGATGAAGACCCGCAGGTCGAACAGGAGCGCCAGCAGGGTGATGATGATCGCCTGCACGATCAGCGAGACGACGTCGCGCAGGGAGCGGCCGAGCAGCAGGGCGAGCCGGCTGATCGGGGTGACCCGGGACCGCTCGATTACCCCGGCGCGCAGTTCGGCGATCAGGCCGAAGCCCTGGAACAGTCCGCCGAAGATGGCCAGCAGCACCAGCAGGCCCGGTACGAAGATCTTGTAGGCGGCGGCCTGGGTGGGCGCGTTCAGCGCCGGCTTGAGCAGCGGGGCGAAGAGCAGCAGGTACATCACCGGCTGGAAGACGCCGACGAAGACCCAGACCGGGTTGCGCAGCAGCAGTTGAAGTTGGCGTTGGAAGATCAGCCAGGTGTCGCGGGCGAATTTCATCCGTGGTCTCCGGTGTCTCAGGACTCGCGCAGCGAGCGGCCGGTCTTGGTGAGGAAGACGTCGTCGAGGCTGGGGCGGTGCAGCTCGATGGAGCTCATGACCAGCCCGGCGTGGTCGAGCCGGCGCAGGACCTGCGGGATGGCGGTGGTGCCCTCGTCGACGTAGAGGCGCAGCCCGCCCTCGTCGACGGTCTCCAGCTTGTTGAGGTATTCCTCGCTGTCGAGGAGTTCGGCGGCCTGCGGGGTGCTCGCCACGTCGAGTCCGACGAGCACGACGTCGCCGGAGATCTCCCGCTTCAGCTCGGCCGGGGTGCCCTCGGCGACCACCTCGCCGTGGTCCATGATCGCGATCCGGTCGCAGAGCGCGTCGGCCTCGTCGAGGTAGTGCGTGGTGATGAAGACGGTCATCCCCTCGGTACGCAGCCGGCGGATCTCGTCCCACATGTGCGCGCGGCTCTGCGGGTCGAGGCCGGTGGTCGGCTCGTCGAGAAAGACGATCTTCGGCTCGTGGATGATGCCGAGGGCGATCTCCACCCGTCGCCGCTGGCCGCCCGAGTAGGTCTTGCACTTGCGGTCCGCGTACTCGGTGAGCTGGAAGGCCTCCAGGGCGCGGACCGCGCGGCGGTGCGCGTCGGCCTTGCCGATGCCGTACATCCGGGCGTGCAGGACGAGTTCCTCGCGGGCGGTGCTCTCGTCCCAGGTGCTGCCGCCCTGGGCGACGTAGCCGATCCGGCGGCGTACCTCGGCCGGGTCCTTGCGCAGGTCGGCACCGGCGATGGTGGCCTCGCCGCCGTCCGGCTCGATGAGCGTGGCGAGCATCCGCAGGGTGGTGGTCTTGCCGGCGCCGTTGGGGCCGAGGAAACCGAAGATCTCTCCCGCCGGGACCTGGAGGTTCACCCCCCGGACGGCGTCGACCGTTTTCGTCTCCCGACCCTGCCGGGAGCGGAACGACTTCCGCAGCCCTCTGGTCTCGATCATCTCTGCTCCTGGTCGTCCGGGCCGGGTGGTGCCGGCCGTCGTCTGCCCCCGTGACGCCATGCGGCGCACTCCCGCAACGGGCCGGAAGCAGGCTAACGCGATATAGCTTCTATGGTCAACGTTGATTATTGCTTTTCTCGACGGGCGGCGGAGCACCGTCGGTCGTGCCGGGCGGCAGAGCACCCTCGGCCGTGCCGCGCTGCGGAGCGCCGTCGGTCCAGCCGGGCCAGACGCCCTCCCCCGTCAGCCCAGCAGGCAGGTACGACACCCCGGAGTCGATCCGCTCGGCGATCCGCCCGCACCACGCCATCTCCGCCTCGGCCCGGGCCAGCCACAGCTCGAACATCCAGGTCACGTGCACCGGCTTGCTGTCGCGCACCCAGTCGGAGTCCAACGAGGCACGCATCGACTCGACACCGGCGCGCAGCAGGTTCGCCCGGTTGCGCAGCGCCGCCGCCGCCTCCTCGCGGGGCATCGCCGGCAGGAACGAGAAGGCCGCCGCGAACGGGTCCGGCACCTCGTGCAGCTGCCACCACTGCGCCCGCAGCAACGTCTCGAACTCCTCGCCCCCCTTGGGCGTCACCTCGTAGGTGGTGCGCGCCGGACGGGCACCGACCTGCTCGGTGGCGACCGCCCGCAACAGGCCCTCCTCGGTCAGCTTGCGCAACGCGTGGTAGATCGAGCCGGGCTGCACGTTCGCCCACTTGTCGGCACCCCAGCTCAACAGCTCGCGGCGTACGTCGTAGCCGTGCACGGGCTGCATCCACCGAACCAGCCCCAGGATCATCAACCGAGTCGCAGACACCGTACAAGCGTAATAACCAAGTTTGACTAGTCGACCGCGACCACAGTGCGGCATCCCACACTGAATGATCGTTAGGGGGCCTCCGGGCTGCCGATACACTCCCGAGGCAACGACCCCGGGAGGAGCACCAAGGTGCGCAAGGTACTCATCGCCAACCGTGGAGAGATCGCCGTCCGCGTCATCCGGGCCTGCCGCGACGCGGGTCTGGGCAGCGTCGCCGTCTACGCGGACTCCGACCGGGACGCCCTGCACACCACCCTCGCCGACGAGGCGTACGCCCTCGGTGGCGACACCGCCGCCGACAGCTACCTGCGCATCGACAAGCTGATCGAGGTGGCCCGGCGGGCCGGCGCGGACGCCGTACACCCGGGTTACGGCTTCCTCTCCGAGAACGCCGACTTCGCCCAGGCCGTGCTGGACGCGGGCCTGACCTGGATCGGTCCGACCCCGCAGGCGATCCGCGACCTCGGTGACAAGGTCACTGCCCGGCACCTCGCCCAACGGGCCGGTGCACCCCTGGTCCCCGGCACCGCCGACCCGGTCGCCGACGCCGACGAGGTGACCGCCTTCGCCGTCGAACACGGCCTGCCGGTCGCCATCAAGGCCGCCTTCGGCGGGGGCGGGCGGGGCCTCAAGGTGGCCCGCACCCTGGAGGAGATCCCCCACCTGTTCGAGTCGGCAACCCGGGAGGCAGTCGCCGCGTTCGGCCGGGGCGAGTGCTTCGTCGAGCGCTACCTCGACCAGCCCCGGCACGTCGAGGCGCAGGTGCTGGCCGACCGGCACGGCAACGTCGTCGTGGTCGGCACCCGGGACTGCTCCCTGCAACGCCGGCACCAGAAGCTGGTCGAGGAGGCCCCCGCGCCGTTCCTCACCGACGCGCAGCGCAACCAGATCCACGACAGCGCCAAGGCGATCTGCCGGGAGGCCGGCTACCACGGTGCCGGCACGGTCGAATACCTGGTCGGCGGCGACGGCACCGTCTCCTTCCTGGAGGTCAACACCCGGCTCCAGGTGGAGCACCCGGTAACCGAGGAGACCGCCGGCGTCGACCTGGTCCGCGAACAGTTCCGGATCGCCGACGGCGAGAAACTGCGGTTCACCGCGGACCCGACCCCGCGCGGGCACGCCATCGAGTTCCGGATCAACGGCGAGGACCCGGGCCGCAACTTCCTGCCCGCCCCCGGCACCATCACCGCGCTGCGGCTGCCCACCGGCCCCGGCGTCCGGGTCGACACCGGGGTCAGCGCCGGCGACGTGATCGGCGGCAACTTCGACTCGCTGCTGGCCAAGGTGATCGTCACCGGCGAGACCCGCGCCGAGGCGATCGAACGGGCCCGCCGGGTGCTCGACGAGATGGTCGTCGAGGGGATGGCCACCGCGCTGCCGTTCCACCGCCTCGTCGTCCGCGACCCGGCGTTCACCACCGAGCCGTTCACCGTGCACACCCGATGGATCGAGACCGAGTTCGACAACACCGTCCCGGCGTTCACCCCGACCGCCGGCCCCGCCGAGACGGCGGCGGCACGCGAGACCGTCGTGGTCGAGGTGGGCGGCAAGCGGCTGGAGGTCACCCTCCCCGCCGGCCTCACCGGGGGTACGACCACCGCCGCCCCCGCCGCCCGCCGGCCGGCCCGTCGCGGTGGCGGCACCGGCACGGGTACGGCGGTCAGCGGCGACGCGCTCACCTCCCCCATGCAGGGCACCATCGTCAAGATCGCCGTCGCGGACGGGGACACCGTCGCCGAGGGGGACCTGGTCGTCGTCCTGGAGGCGATGAAGATGGAGCAGCCGTTGCACGCGCACAAGGCGGGCACGGTCGCGGGGCTCGCCGCCAAGGTCGGTGAGGTGCTCACCGCCGGCGCGGCGATCTGCACCATCGCCTGACCCGCTCCACGGCCCGCCGCCTGTTCCGCCTTCCGGCCGTACCCCCGGTGGGCCGGCAGATCCCCGGCCCCCCGCCGCCGGACGGCCCCCGCAGCGGTGGGGTGGTCTGGGCCACCGACGGCGGCGGGACGGGGCGGAAGCGGGAATGATGGCGGGGTGAGGTTCCTTCATGGCGCGGTGCCCGCGCACGACCTGACCTACAACGACGTCTTCATGGCCCCGGCCCGGTCCGAGGTCGGTTCGCGGCTCGACGTCGACCTGTCCACCGGTGACGGCACCGGCACCACCATCCCGCTGGTGGTGGCGAACATGACGGCGGTGGCCGGCCGGCGGATGGCCGAGACGGTGGCCCGGCGCGGCGCGATCGCGGTCATCCCGCAGGACATCCCGATCGAGGTGGTCGCCACCGTGGTCGACTGGGTCAAGCAGCGGCACCTGGTGCACGACACCCCGATCACGCTCGGCCCGACCGACACCGTCGGCGACGCCATCCACCTGCTGCCCAAGAAGTCCCACGGCGCGGTGGTGGTGGTCGACGAGGCCGGTCGGCCGGTGGGGGTGGTCACCGAGGCGGACACCCACGAGGTGGACCGGTTCGCCCAGCTCCAACACGTGATGTCGACCGAGCTGCACACGGTGCCGGCCGACGCGGACCCGCGTACCGGATTCGAACGGCTCAACGCGGGACGGCGGCGACTGGCCCCGGTGGTCGACGACGACGGTCGCCTGGTCGGGGTGCTCACCCGGCAGGGCGCGCTGCGGGCCACCCTCTACCGGCCGGCCGTCGACGACCGGGGGCGGCTGCGCATCGCGGCGGCGGTCGGCATCAACGGTGACGTCACCGGAAAGGCCGAGGCGCTGCTCGCGGCGGGCGTCGACACCCTCGTGGTGGACACCGCGCACGGGCACCAGGAACGGATGATGTCCGCGTTGCGGGCGGTCCGCAAACTCGACCCCCCGGTCCCGGTGGCCGCCGGCAACGTGGTCACCTCCGAGGGGGTACGCGACCTGGTCGAGGCGGGCGCGGACATCATCAAGGTCGGGGTGGGGCCGGGCGCGATGTGCACCACCCGGATGATGACCGGGGTCGGCCGACCCCAGTTCTCCGCCGTGCTGGACTGCGCGGCGGCGGCCCGCGCCCTCGGCCGGCACGTCTGGGCCGACGGCGGGGTACGCCACCCCCGGGACGTGGCGCTGGCGCTGGCCGCCGGGGCGTCCAACGTGATGGTGGGCTCCTGGTTCGCCGGCACCTACGAGTCACCGGGTGACCTCTACACCGAGCCCGACGGGCGACGCTACAAGGAGAGCTTCGGGATGGCCTCGTCGCGCGCGGTCAGCGCCCGGACCGCCGAGGACAGCGCCTTCGACCGGGCCCGTAAGGCGATCTTCGAGGAGGGCATCTCCACCGCCCGGATGTACCTGGACCCGGCCCGCCCCGGTGTCGAGGACCTGATCGACGAGATCATCTCCGGGGTACGCAGCGCCTGCACCTACGCCGGCGCCCGCACCCTCGACGAGTTCCACGAACGCGCCCTGGTCGGCGTCCAGAGCCACGCCGGCTACACCGAAGGCATGCCCCTCCCCACCAGCTGGTAACCCCCCTCCCCCTCCCACCCACCCCCACCCCCGCCCCTCGCCCCCACCCACCCCCACCCCCGCCCCTCGCCCCCACCCCCCCGCCCCGCCCCGCCCCGCCCCCGGGCGAGTTGATCAAGAGGTTTGCGTCACCCACCGCCAGATTCCCGACGCAAACTTCTTGATCACCACCTCACCAACCCGCTCTGCTCGGGTGATCAAGAGGTTTACGTCACCGGCAACGGAATTCCTGACGCGAATCTCTTGATCACCGACTCAGACACTCAGACGGTGGGGTGATCAAGAGGTTTGCGTCAGCTGGGGTGGACGGGGTGACGTAAACCTCTTGATCAACTCGCCCGGGGGCGGGGGCGGGGGCGGGGGCGGGGGTGGGGTGGGGCGGGGTGGGGGTGGGGGTGGGGGTGGGTGGGTCAGGGTGGGGGGATTAGGTGGCGGATTACGGTGCGGGCGGCGGCGCGGGGGTCGGCGTCGACGTCGGGGGGTAGCGCGCCGGAGAGCCAGAGCGTGGCGAAGCCGTGCACGATCGACCAGGCGGCCAACGCGTCCGTCCGTGACTCGCCCGGCTCGGCCCGGTGCGGTGGCAGGGCCGCCACGCCGAGGTGCAGCGCCGCACCCGCGCGCTCCCGGGCGGCCCGCACCTCGGGGGCGTCGGCCCGGTACAGTTCGGGTCGGAACATCACCTCGAAGTGCGCCCGGTGACTGACGGCGAAGTCCACGTAGGCCACCCCGACGTCGAGCAGGTCGCCACCGGCTGCGGTCAGCGCGGCGGCCAGCAGGTCGAACCCCTCGACGGCGAGGGCGGTGAGCAACCCGGCCTTGTCACCGAAGTGGTGGGTCGGGGCGGCGTGCGAGACGCCCGCGCGGCGGGCGAGGTCGCGCAGGCTGAGCGCCGCCGGGCCGGATTCTTCGATCGCCGCCACCGCCGCCGTGAGCAGGGCGCGAGGCAGATCTCCGTGGTGGTAGGCGCGGGTGACGGTCATGACACGATCGTATCTTTACGTTGACAAGAAAGCGATCGGGGCGGCTATCTTGGCAATATAAAGATTTGCGCCTCAGGAGGTTCGCATGGTTCCGTTCATCGCTCTGCTCGTCGGCACCGCCGTCGCACGCCTGGTCGGCCTGGCGGGCGTGGACGCGCTCGACGGCTGGCACCCCGCGCTCCGCGTCGGCCTGGCACTACTTTTCATGCTGACCGGTTTCGCCCACTTCACCTCGCCCCGCCGGGAGGGTCTGATCGCCATGGTCCCACCCCGCCTGCCCTTCCCCGGCGCTCTGGCCACCATGACCGGAGTGCTGGAGCTGGCGGGCGCGGTGGGCCTGCTGATCCCGGTCACCGCCCGCCCGGTCGCCGCCGGCCTGGCCCTGATGATGGTGGCGATGTTCCCCGCGAACGTCTCGGCGGCCCGACGCGGCCTGACCCTGGCCGGTCGACCCGTCACCCCGCTCGGTCCGCGTACGGCGCTCCAGATCCTGTACGTCGGAGCAGCCCTGGCCATTTCGTTTGGCCCCTGACGGTCTGGGGGCTAACATACTCAGCGTGCAGATGGAACCACTGGCTGCCTATCCCGACGTGCTCCGCAGCGTGCCGCTCGGGCGGCTGCTGTCGGTCGCCGGCCACCTCGTCGACCAGCACTGGGGTCGTTACCTGGCCGAACACCACGGCCTCACCCCGGCCGGGATGCGGGTGCTGTTCACCCTGACCCATCTCGACGACGCCACCCACCGGGACGTCGCCGACCGCTGCTTCGTCCGGCCCGCCACCCTCACCGGGATCGTCGACACCCTCGAACGGGACGGCTTCGTCGAGCGCCGCCGCGACGACGCCGACCGGCGGACCGTCCGACTGGCGCTGACCGACAAGGGGCGGGAACACACCCGCTCCCTGGTCGACCGGATGCGCACCGACACCCCGCTCACCTCCGTCGACGCCGACCCGGCCCGACGCGCGGTGATCCGGGATTTTCTGATCGAGGTCATCACGACCATGTCCGACGGGGAGGACAAGAGGTTGACAACACAGCACCAGGACACGACCGACGACCCGAGGCCCGGGAGCCATCCGTGCTGATCAGTCTGCTGCGCCGCTACCTGCGGCCCTACCACCGGCCGCTGGGCGCGGTGGTGCTGCTCCAGTTCGTCGGCACGATGGCCTCGCTCTACCTGCCGAGCCTCAACGCCGACATCATCGACCTGGGGGTGGCCCGGGGCGACACCGACTACATCATCCGTACCGGCGGTTGGATGCTGCTGGTCAGCCTGCTCCAGATCGCCTGCGCGGTGACGGCGGTCTACTTCGGCGCGCGTACCGCGATGGCCTTCGGCCGGGACGTCCGCGCGGCGATCTTCAGGCAGGTCAACCGGTTCTCCGCCCGCGAGGTGGCCCGCTTCGGCGCACCCTCGCTGATCACCCGCAACACCAACGACGTGCAACAGGTGCAGATGCTCGTGCTGATGAGCTGCACCATGCTGGTCGCCGCGCCGATCATGAGCGTCGGCGGGGTGGTGATGGCGCTGCGGGAGGACATCGGCCTGTCCTGGCTGATGCTGGTCAGCGTGCCGGTGCTCGCCATCGCGCTGGGCCTGGTCATCCGCCAGATGGTGCCCGGGTTCCGGCTCATGCAGACCCGCATCGACACGGTCAACCGGGTGCTCCGCGAGCAGATCACCGGCATCCGGGTGGTCCGGGCGTTCGTCCGCGAGCCGTACGAGACGCAGCGGTTCGGGGTGGCCAACGCCGACCTGACCGCCACCGCCCTGCGGGTCGGTCGGCTGATGGCGCTGATCTTCCCGGTGGTGATGCTGGTGCTCAACGTCTCCAGCGTCGCCGTGCTGTGGTTCGGGGCGCAGCGGGTCGACTCCGGGCAGATCCAGATCGGCGCGCTGACCGCCTTCCTGGCGTACCTGATGCAGATCCTGATGGCCGTCATGATGGCCACCTTCATGCTGATGATGGTGCCGCGCGCGGCGGTCTGCGCCGAACGCGTCACCGAGGTGCTGGACACCGAGTCCACTGTGGTGCCACCGGCCGACCCGGTCACCCGGGTCGACGGCCACGGTGAGCTGGAGCTGCGCGGCGTGGCCTTCCAGTACCCGGGGGCCAGCGCGCCGGTGCTGCACGACATCTCGTTCCGGGCCACCCCCGGGCGGACCACCGCCGTGATCGGGTCGACCGGCGCCGGCAAGACCACCCTGCTGACCCTGATCCCCCGGCTGGTCGACCCGACCGCCGGCACAGTGCTGGTCGACGGGGTCGACGTCCGCGAACTGGCCCCCGAGGAGCTGTGGCGGCGGATCGGCCTGGTGCCGCAGAAGCCCTACCTGTTCACCGGCACGGTGGCCAGCAACCTGCGCTACGGCAACCCGGACGCCACCGACGACGAGCTGTGGACGGCGTTGGAGATCGCCCAGGCCCGGGACTTCGTGGCCCAGATGACCGGCGGGCTGGACGCCCCGATCACGCAGGGCGGGACGAACGTCTCCGGCGGGCAGCGGCAACGCCTCGCCATCGCGCGGGCGCTCGTCCGCAAGCCGGAGATCTACCTGTTCGACGACTCGTTCTCGGCGCTCGACCTGGGCACCGACGCCCGGTTGCGGGCCGCGCTGCGCCCGGTCACCGCCGACGCCGCAGTGGTGATCGTCGCCCAACGGGTCTCCACGATCATCGACGCCGACCAGATCATCGTGCTGGAGGACGGAGGCGTGGTCGGGATGGGCCGCCACGACGAACTACTCGACGACTGTCCCACGTACGCCGAGATCGTGGCGTCCCAGCAGACGACGGGGGTGCCGGCATGACCGCCGTACCCGAGCAGAAGAAGGCCCCGGAGGAGACCACGCCGAAGCGGCTGCCGGCGGCCGGCCGGCGCACCGGCGGGCCGCCGTGGATGAGCGCCGGCATGCCGGCGGAGAAGTCGATGAACTTCGGGCCGTCGGCCCGCCGGCTGCTCGGCCGGCTGCGACCGCACCGGGTGACGCTGACCGGCATCATCGCCCTGGCGGTGACCAGCGTCGGGTTCAGCGTGATCGGGCCGAAGATCCTCGGCCACGCCACCGACATCATCTTCGCCGGGGTGATCGGCCGGCAGTTGCCTGCGGGCACCACCGTCGACCAGGCGGTGTCCGGGATGCGGGCCGCCGGCAACGACAACCTCGCCGACATGGTCGCCCGGATGGACGTGGTCCCCGGGGCCGGCATCGACTTCGACGCCCTCGGCCGGACGCTGCTGTTCGCCCTCGGCCTCTATGTCGCCGCCAGCCTGCTGATGTGGTGGCAGGGCTGGCTGCTCAACGGGGTGGTGCAGGCCACCGTGCTGCGGTTGCGTGCCGAGGTGGAGGAGAAACTCAACCGGCTGCCGCTGCCCTACTTCGACCGGCAGCCGCGCGGCGAGCTGCTCAGCCGGGTCACCAACGACATCGACAACATCTCGCAGACCCTGTCGCAGACGCTGAGCCAACTGCTCACCTCGCTGCTGACCGTGGTCGGCGTACTGGCGATGATGTTCTGGATCTCGCCGCTGCTGGCGCTGGTCGCGCTGGTCGCGGTGCCGCTGTCGGTGATCGTGACGCAGCAGATCGCCAAGCGGTCGCAGCAGAAGTTCATCGCCCAGTGGACCCACACCGGCGAGCTGAACGGTCAGATCGAGGAGGCGTTCACCGGCCACGAACTGGTCAAGGTCTTCGGTCGCTCCCCGGAGGTGGAGGCCACCTTCCACGCCAAGAACGAGGAGTTGTTCCGGGCCAGCTTCGGCGCCCAGTTCATCTCCGGGATCATCATGCCGGCGATGATGTTCGTCGGGAACCTCAGCTACGTGGCGATCGCCGTGGTCGGCGGGCTGCGGGTGGCCTCCGGGTCGATGAGCCTCGGTGACGTGCAGGCGTTCATCCAGTACTCGCGGCAGTTCACCCAGCCGCTCACCCAGCTCGCCTCGATGGCGAACCTGCTCCAGTCCGGGGTGGCCTCCGCCGAACGGGTGTTCGCCGTCCTCGACGCCGACGAGCAGAGCCCCGACCCGGCCACGCCGGCCCGGGTCGTCGAACCGCACGGCCGGGTCGAGTTCGAGAACATCTCCTTCCGGTACGACCCGGACAAGCCGCTGATCGACGACCTGTCGCTGGTCGCCGAGCCCGGCCACACCGTCGCCATCGTCGGCCCCACCGGCGCCGGCAAGACCACCCTGGTCAACCTGGTGATGCGCTTCTACGAACTGGACGCCGGGCGGATCACCCTCGACGGGGTGGACATCACCACGCTGCGCCGCGACGACCTGCGCGGCCGGATCGGCATGGTGCTCCAGGACACCTGGCTGTTCGGCGGCACCATCCGGGACAACATCGCCTACGGCCGGCCGGACGCCACCGAGGAGGAGATCCTCGCCGCCGCGCGGGCCACCTTCGTGGACCGGTTCGTCCGTAGCCTCCCCGACGGGTACGACACCGTCATCGACGAGGAGGGCAGCAACGTCAGCGCCGGGGAGAAGCAGCTCATCACCATCGCGCGGGCGTTCCTGGCGGAGCCGTCGCTGCTGATCCTGGACGAGGCGACCAGCTCGGTGGACACCCGTACCGAGGTGCTGCTGCAACGGGCGATGGCGGCGCTGCGCTCCGACCGGACCAGCTTCGTCATCGCGCACCGACTGTCCACGATCCGCGACGCCCACCTGATCCTGATGATGGAGGACGGGCGGATCGTCGAGCAGGGCACCCACCAGCAACTGCTCGCCGCGCGGGGGGCGTACCACCGGCTCTATCAGGCGCAGTTCGCCGCGGCGGTGGTCGACGACGAGGTTGCGCCGGCAGCGGCCCGGGGCTGAGTGACAGACCGGTGCGGGGGCCGGGGGGACGACCCCCCGGCCCCCGCACCGTCAGCCGGCGGGGAGCAGCTGCGCCGAGCGGGCCGCGACCACCGCGCCGATCAGCCGCACCGCGTCCGCCGCCGGCATCGGGTCGAGGCTGCGACCGTCGCGCAGCCGCAGGGCCACCGCGTCGGCGGCGGCCTCGCGGGCCCCGACCACCCCGACGTACGGCACCCGGCGGCGGGCCGCGTCGCGGACCCGGGCACCCAGCGAACCGCCCGCGTCCACCTCGACCCGCAGCCCGGCGTCGACCGCCCGGCGGGCCACCCGGTCCACCGCGTCGACCTGCCCGGCGTCGACCGGCAGGAGCAGCAGCTGCACCGGGGCGTACCAGGGCGGGAAGGCACCCTCGTGCGCCTCGATCAGATAGGCGAACAGCCGCTCCATGCTCCCGACCAGGCTGCGGTGCACCAGCACCGGTCGTCGTCGGGCACCCGCCGCATCGGTGTACGACAGGTCGAACTTCTCCGGCTTGTCGAAGTCGATCTGCACGGTGGAGATGGTCGACTCCCGGCCTGCCGCGTCGACGATCTGGATGTCGATCTTCGGGCCGTAGAAGGCGGCCTCACCGGGGACCTCCACGTGGTCCACCCCGTCGAGGGCGGCCCGGAGCAGCTCCTCGGCGCGCGCCCAGGACGCGTCGTCCCCGACGTACTTCGCGCCCGGCCCGCGCAGCGACAACCGGAACCCGGCCGGGCGGACGCCGAGCGCCACGTGCGCCTGGCGGATCAGCCGCAGGATCTCCCGCACCTCGTCGCCGACCTGCTCCAGGGTGCAGAAGTTGTGCGCGTCGTTGAGCGAGATGGCCCGCACCCGGGCCAGCCCGCCGAGCACCCCGGACCGTTCCGCCCGGTACATCCCGCCCAGCTCGCCGACGCGCAGCGGTAACTCCCGGTAGGAGCGGCCCCGGGCCCGGTAGACCAGCGCGTGGTGCGGGCAGAGCGCCGGCCGGAGCAGCAACTCGTCGTCGCCCAGCCGCATCGGTGGGAACATCTCGTCGGCGAAGTGGCCGAGGTGCCCGGACAGCGCGAACAACTCGCGCCGGCCCAGCGGTGGCGAGTAGACGTGCTGGTAGCCGGCCCGGCGTTCCAGCTCGCGGACGTACTCCTCGACGGCGTGCCGGGCCGCCGCGCCGGCCGGCAGCCAGATCGGCAGCCCGGCCCCCGCGAGCGGATCGGAGACGAACAGGTCCAGCTCCCGGCCGAGCCTACGGTGGTCGATCATGTCGCGCTCCTTGATCGGGTACGACCCGGAGGCGACCGTGCCCGCGACGCCACGAGGCCCCGGGCGGATCGCCCGGGGCCTCGTCGACGGTGAACGTCAGTGCGGCACGCCGGGATCTCCCGGCGTCGTGGTCACCACAGCACTGCGCATACCGTCACCGTACGAGCCCGGCGACGCCCGGGGCGAACGCTTTACGGCCGACCGGCCTGCGGCGCGCGGTCCCCCCGGCCCCGCGCTGTCCGGCACGGCGCGCGGCGCGGCGCGGTCCGGCGCTGCGGTCCGGCGCTGCGGTCCGGCCCTGCGATCCGCTGCGGCACGGTCAGCGCTTCTCGCAGGCGACCTTGTCCTTGTCCCGGTCCAGGTGGGTGTTCTTCGCGTAGACCGAATCCGACACGGTGAAGTTCGTGACCGGCTTGGTGCTGCCCCGGACCTTGTCCTTCGCGCCCTTCTTGCCCACCCCGTGCTTGTACTTCTTGTTCAGTTCGGTGCAGTTCTTGTACTTCGTCGCCGCCGCCTCGGCCGGGCCGGTCACGACGACGAGGGTGCTGCCGAGCGCCAGGGTCACGGCGAGCGCGCCCCGCACCAGGATGGAAACCATCTACGAGCCTCCGAAAGGAATGTCGGTTGAGCCCGGAACGCTATCCG
Source organism: Micromonospora sp. NPDC049257 (assembly GCF_040678915.1). Lineage (NCBI taxonomy): Bacteria > Bacillati > Actinomycetota > Actinomycetes > Micromonosporales > Micromonosporaceae > Micromonospora > Micromonospora sp. NPDC049257. The sequence continues at coordinate 75,190 of NZ_JBFAQU010000011.1, read as the reverse complement.
GGCGACACCGGCGGGTGGGGCGTCGTGTCCCCGGGCCGACAGCCGGTGTGTCCGAACGATGATCACCGGTCGGCCGGTAGCGGCGCGACGCCGCTGTGACGGCCGTGAGACGTCGTACGACCCGCGCGGCCGACCGCCGGGAAGGGGGAGGGTGCCCGGCTCGACCGGGTGCGGGTGACCGGCGCAGCCGGGGCCGGGCCGGCGGCACCGGTCCGACCCGCCGGGTCGTCGCCGCGCGGCTGGGGTCAATCACCGGGTCCGGGCCGGTGACGGCGATACGGTTGGCTCAGTTGCCATCGTCAGAATCGACAGCCGTCATGATCAACGATCATCATCCGTGGCCGGCGCAGAGCGGGGGACCGGACCGGATCCGACGCTCACCGGTGTGGCGTTCCCGCTGGTCAGCACGCGGCTGTCCGGGTTCACCGGGGCGGAGATTAGGAGGGTCGCCGGCACGGGACCTGCCGGCGACCCACGGCGGCCCGCTCGTCAGGAACGGGGGACCCGACGGGTGGGGGGCCGCGTACCCAACGGTACGCCGACGACCGACGATCCGCCGACCCCCTCCGGGCGGCGAGCGGCGAACGGCGGACCGCGAGCGGCAGACGGCAGGCGGCCCTCCCCGCTGCTACCGGTGGCACACGGCGCGCAGTCGCGCGGTCTCCCCAGCAGGCACCGGTGGTGTCCGTGGTCACCACCGGCCGGTCCGGTCGCCGGTGCGGGCGAAGCCACCGGGAGGCTCGGTGCCTGGAATCGGCCCTGACCGGCGAGGTGGCAGTCGTGCCCGAGCTACTCACTGACGTCGCATCGCCCCTGCTGGCGTACCTGCTGCTGATGGGCCTGCTCGTCGCGGACGCCTTCGTGCCGGTCATCCCCACCCAGGCCGTCATGATCACCGGCGGTGCGCTCACCGTGGTGGGTGGGCTGAGCCTGCCGTTGACCATCGGCGTCGGGGCGCTCGGCGTCTTCGTCGGCGACCTCGCCTGCTACCTGCTCGGCCGCAGCGCCCCGGACCGGCGACAGGCCCGGCACGTCGCACCCGGTCGGGCCCGTCGGGTCGCCGGTCGGGTCACCCGGGGGCTGCGCCGCCCCGGACCGCTGACCATCCTGCTCTGCCGGTTCGTGCCCGGCGGCCGGATGGCGGCCTGCTTCTCCGCCGGCCGCAGCCGCTACCCCTACCGGCTGTTCCTCTGCTACGAGGCGCTGGCCGCCGTCGGCTGGGCCAGTTACGGGGCCATGGTGGGCCACCTCGGTGGCACCGCGCTCACCGGATCGGCCTGGCGGTTGGGGCTGGTCGCGGCAGCAGCGGCGGTCGGGTTCGGGGCGGCCGGCTGGACGATGACCCTGCTCAGCGCCCGCGCCGCCAGCCGGGACACCCGCACCGACCTGAGCGCGTCCACATCCCCACCGGCATAAGGTTTGCTTATATTGACGGGGTGTGGGACATCAGACTGCATCCTGAGGTGGACGATGAGCAACGGATCCGACTGGCGTGAGGTCAAAGCCAAGGCCCGCGAGCTGGACCCCTCCTGGGAGGACCCCGAGCGGATCGCCCGGCGCAGCCGGTTCCGCGAAAAGATGCTCGCCTCGGTGAGCGGCGCGCAACTGGCCGAGATCCGCCGGCAGCTCGGCATGACCCAGCAGCAACTCGCCGAAGCATCCGGCCTGTCCCAGGCCAGGATCAGCCAGATCGAGACCGGCGAACACACCAGCCTGGAGACCCTTCGCGCGTACGTCACCGGACTTGGCGGCCAGGTGGACGTGGTCGTCCGCATCGGGAACATCCAACTCAACGTGGCCTGAGATGCCACCGCCGGTCGGCTTGTCGGTCGACCGGCAACGCACGTCAGCCTCCACTGCGGCTGACGTCGCACGGTCGGGCGTCGGTCAGCTGCTCGACCGACGCCCGCCGAGGTCACCGGGTCATTCGAGTTCGTGCAGCATCAGCTGGCGGGCCGCCTCGGTGATCGAACCGGACAGGCTCGGATAGATGGTGATGGTCTGGGCCAACTCGTTGACGGTGAGGTTGTTCTCGATCGCCATCGTGATCGGCAGGATCAGCTCGCTGGCCTTGGGGGCCACCACCACCCCGCCGATCACCTGACCGGTCGACGGACGGCAGAACAGTTTGACGAAGCCGTCGGCCAGGTCGTCCATCTTCGCCCGGGCGTTGCCGGTCAGCGGCAGCATCACCTGACGGGCCAGGGTCCGGCCGGCGTCCGCCTCGTCCTGCGAGACACCCACGGTGGCCAGCTCCGGGTCGGTGAAGACGTTCGCGGCGACGGTCCGCAGCCGCAGCGGCCGGACCGCCTCGCCGAGGGCGTGCCACATCGCGATCCGGCCCTGCATGGCGGCCACGCTGGCCAGCGGCAGCACGCCGGTGCAGTCGCCGGCGGCGTAGATGCCGGGGACGTTGGTACGCGACACCCGGTCGACCGTGACGTAACCGCCCTTGGCCAGCTCGACGCCGTACTCGGCCAGGCCGAGGCCGGCGGTGTTCGGGATCGAGCCGACGGCGATCAGGGCGTGCGAACCGGTCACCACCCGCCCGTCGGAGAGGACCACCTCCACCCCGTCGTCGGTACGCCGGACCGCGTCCGCCCGGGAGTTGTTGAGGATGCTCATGCCCCGGCTGCGGAAGACCTGCTCGATGGCCATCGCCGCGTCGGCGTCCTCGTGCGGCATCACCCGGTCCCGGCTGGAGACCAACGTCACCTCGACCCCCATCGCCTGGTAGGCGCTGGCGAACTCGGCACCGGTGACGCCGGACCCCACCACGATCAGGTGGCTGGGCAACTCGGGCAGGTCGTACACCTGCCGCCAGGTGAGGATGCGCTCCCCGTCGGGCAACGCGGTGGGCAGCTGACGCGGGGTGGCGCCGGTCGCGACCAGCACGGTGGACGCGGCGATCGAGTATTCCTCGCCACCGTCGGTCGGGGTGACGACGACCCGGTGGGTGTGACCCAGGGTGTCCTCGCCGAGTCGGGCGGTGCCCGCGACGAAGGTCACCCCGGCCTTGATCAGCTTGGCGTGGATGTCGGCGGACTGGGCCAGGGCGAGCCGCTTCACCCGCTCGTGCACGGCCCGGGCGTCGACCGTGACCGCCTCCAGGCCGTCGGAGTGGATGCCGAACGCCTCGGTGTCCCGGTAGCCGGTCACCACCTCCGAGCTGGCGATGAAGGTCTTCGACGGGACACAGTCGGAGAGTACGCAGGCACCTCCGGCGCCGTCGGCCTCCACCACGGTGACGTCGGCGTCCAGCTGGGCGGCGACCAGGGCCGCCTCGTAGCCGGCCGGCCCCCCGCCGATGATCACGATGTGGCTCACAGCCCTCGCCCTCTCTCGGTGTTCACAGTGACTTTCTTCTCCCGAACCCGTGCGACACGCACCGTCGTATTCTCCCCCACCCGTCTGCCGGGCTATCGTCATCGCCGTGCGTCACTACGCGGCCTACGGCTCAAACCTGGACCCTGCCCGGATGCGTGCCTACTGTCCGCATTCGCCGATGGTGGGCGTCGGCTGGCTGGAGGGGTGGCGGCTGACCTTCGCGGGCGAGGACGTGATCGGCTGGGAGGGGTCCGTCAGCACCGTGGTCGAGTCCCCGGGCGACCGGGTCTTCGTGGCGCTCTACGACATCGACCCGTACGACGCCGCCCAGCTCGACGAGTTGGAGGGCGTCACCGCCGGCACGTACCGCAAACTCACCGTGCGGGTCTTGACGCTGGACGGTGACGTGACCGCCTGGGTGTACGTCTTCGACGGCTACGAGGGCGGCCTGCCGACCGCCTGGTACCTGTCGGAGATCGCCAACGCCGCCGAGAAGGCGGGCGCACCCGACGACTACGTCTCCGAGCTGCGGTCCCGCCCCACCGGCACCGCCTCGGCGTAACGCGTGTCGCACCCGTCCAGTGTGCTACCGGCGTCGCTGACGCCCGACGGCGACCCCGTCGGGCGTCAGCTCCGGCACACACCGGGCCGGCCGGGACAGCCGGGCACGCACCGGGGCGGCCGGCGCGTGCCGGGCCGGTCAGGTGGCGGGCACGCTCCGCTCGTACAGATCGATCCAGCGGGTCTCGCGTAGCCCCACCGCGCGGTAGAGGGTGACCGGCGTCGTGGGGTTGGCCAGGTCGAACCCCAGCCCGGCGTGACCCCGGCCCTTGGCCGCGTAGACGGCGAACGCCCGCCGCAGCAGCGCCGCCCCCACCCCGCGCCGCCGGTACGCGGGCAGCACCGACAGCGTGCGCACCCAGCCCATGTCCTGTTCCAGCGCCTGGTCGGACGAGTTGAGCGCGCCCGCCGGCTCGCCGTCGACCTCGGCGAGGAACCACTCGTCCCAGACCCGCCCGCCGTCGGTGAGCCGGTCCCGCCAGCCCTCGAAGCCGATCGGCTCGTAGTCCGGGGTGTCCCGGAACGCCGTGTCGTGGATCCGGTGGAACAACCGTAGGTCGGCCTCGTCGTCGGGGCGCAGCGGCCGGACGGTCACCCCGGGTGGAGGTGGCGGCTCGGCGGGCAGGTCGGCCAGCGACCGGCTCATCCGCAGGTACCGTTTGGCCCGGGTGAAACCGGCGGCGGTCAGCTCACCGGCCCAGCGGGTCTCCGGCGGGCAGGCGGCGGCGCGGACGGTCAGCGCGGGCCGGCCCCGCTCGGTGGCGCGTTCGGCGATCCGGCGCAGCATCCGGTCGAGCAGCACGGCCCGCTGCTCCGTCGCGCGCTCCGGATCGACGAAGACGTCGAGGTATTCGCGGCCCACCCCGGTCGGGTTGTCGACAAGGGTCCAGCCGACCACCTGCTGATCAGGATCGGTCAGGACCCAGGAGTCGTGCTGCGGGTCGAAGAACGGCGCGGTCAGCGCGGCCCGGACGTCGTCGGCGTCGAAGTCGGGGTGGCCGATGGCGAACGTGTCGGCGGCGTGCACCACGGCGAGCAGCGCGGGCACGTCGTCCAGGGTGGGGCGGCGGGCGGTCCAGCCGGCGGGGAGCGTCACGCCGCAGATCCTGGCAGCCAGGGCACCACCCCGCCGCTGATTTTTCGGGTCGCCGACCGGTCGCACCGAACTGCCGCTCGCACCGGGCCGGGCCGGACCGGGCTGGGACCGGCCGCACCGCACCGGGCCGGCTGGGACCGGCCGCACCGGGCCGCGCCGGGACCGGCCGCACCGGGCCGCGCCGGGACCGGTCGCGCCGGGCCGGCCGGGATCGGTCAGCCGTCCGCTTCGGCGCGGAGCCGGGCCCGCACGTCGGTGAGCAACTCGATCAGCTCCCGGCCCTCGGCCGGGGGGAGCGCCCGGAACCCGGCCGAGGCCAACCGGTCGGTCACCGCCTCGGCCCAGAGCCGACGCCGCACCAACGGCCCGACCGGCGGGTACGGCGGAGACCACCCGCACGCCGCCGCCCCGGCCTCCCCCTCCGGCCCGGCCAGTACGGCCTCCAGCGGTGTCATCCCGGCCGCCCGCACCGCCAGCAGGTAGGCCCCGACGAAGTGTTCCCGCAACAGCAGCAGTGCCACGGCAGCGCGGGCCCCCTCGGTGTGCTCGGGCAGCGGCATGGCCCGCCAGGCCGCGAAGAGCGGCATGCCGGTCGCGTCGGCGGCGGCCACCACCCGTTCCAGCAGGGCCGTCAGCCGGGGTGTGTCGGGCAGGTCGTCGAGGTGCTGGGCACCCCACCGGCAGCACTCGGTCAGGTTCGCGGTGGCCACCTCCAACGGTCGGACCACCCGCACGGCGGTGTCCCACCCGTCGGCGACGGCCTCCGGGGCGAGGAACCCCAGCGCCGCCGCCACCGTCTCGGCGCGGATGTCACCCAACGCGCCGGCCCGCCCGGTGACATAGAACGCCCAGCCGGGAATGCCCATCGTCCTGGCCCGCCGCAGGGTCCCCGGGCAGCGGCTGAACAGCTCCCCCAGCTCCAGCACGGCGGGTTTGCTGCCGGCGGCGACCTGTTCCGGCGTCATCCCGACCGCCCGATGCACGCATTCATCGTGTTCAGTCTGCCCCCTCAGCGTCCGCCGTGGGGTCCGCCTCCTCGGCGTCCGCCGCCTCGATCACCCCCTCGACCTCCCCGGTGCGGCGGCGGGCGGCGGTGAGTGCCCGCTCAGCCGCCCGACGGGCCAGTTTGGCCCGGCTCAGCTCCTGTTCGGCGGCGGCCCGGCGGCGTTCCAGTTCGGCCAGTTCCCCCTCGATCCGGTCGAGCGCGTCGGCACCCGCCCGCTCGGCCGTTGCCGCACCGTCCAGGTCCTGCTCCGCCTGCCGCTGGGCGGCCCGTGCCGCCGCCAACTCCCGGTCCAACGCGCGGCGACGCCTGGCCCGTTCGGCCTGGGCGGCCCGCGCCGCCACCCGCTCGTCACGGGCCCGTCGCGCACCGCCCCGGTCCGCCTCCCGCGCCGGTACGCGGCCAGCCGCCGCCCCGGCACCACCGGCCGCCGTCCCACCCCCGGCCGCCCGCGCGCCACCACCAGCCGCCGCCCTGCCACCGGTCGCCTCCTCGGCGACGCCGCCGGTGACCAGCCGCAGCTGGGGGCGGGGCACCTCGCCGAACCCGGAGTGGTGCACCGCCCGCAGCAGCCGTCCGGACCGGACCTGCCCGGCCACCCCGGTGTCGGCGAGCGCGGCGTGCAGGGTGGCCTCGACCTCGGCCAGTGGTAGTCGGGTGGCCGGCGGTGCGTCGGGAATGTCGGCGACGATCCGGCGTACCTCGGTGACCAGCGCGGCGACCAGTTCCCGCCGCTGGGCGGACAACTCCCGCAGCCGGGCACCCTCGAGATCGCGTTGGGCGGTGCGCAGCGCCTCGGCCAGCGGCCCGAGGTCGGCGACCAGCTCGGGCCGGTCCAGGGCGAGCAGGTTCACCAGCCAGGCCGCCACCGTGGGCCGCTTCCATCCGGCGATCCGCCGGGCGGTGGCGACGTCCCCGACCCGGCGGGCCTCGGCGACGGCGGCGTCCCGGGCGGCCACGAACCGGTCGGGCGGGGTGCGGTAGAGCTGCCGGGCCAGCGTGGACTCGTCGACGGCCACGGCTCAGGCGTCGATCCGGCTGCCCGGCTCCAGCCGCTGGTAGTCGGTGCGGGACAGCGCGGTGTACTGCCGGTCGAGCACGCCGTACCCGTTGTCGTTGAGCAGCGCGTCGTGCAGGGCGTACGCCCGGCGCGGGGCGACCGCCCGGATGAAGTCGACCACCTCGGAGAACTTCGACCAGGGTGCGTGGATCGGGGCGAAGAGCGTGTCCACCTCGACCCCCTCGGGGACGTACAGCGCGTCGCCGGGGTGGTAGACCGTGCCGTCGATCAGGTAACCGATGTTGTCCACCACCGGGATGTCGGGGTGGATCACGGCGTGCCGGCCACCGACGGCGCTCACCGGGATGCCGGCGGCGGTGAACGTGTCACCCGGGGTGACCGGGGTGAGGGCCGCCGCGGCGTCGCCGAGGACGGCACCGAGCGCCGCCGGGCCGTACACCGGGACGGGTTCCCGGTCCAGCCGGCGGGCGAGCGCCGCCGTGTCGAGGTGGTCGGGGTGTTCGTGGGTGACCAGCACCGCGTCCGCCCCGTCCAGCGCCGCCGCCTCGCTGAACACGCCCGGATCGACGACCAGCACCGCCCCGTCGCGTTCGATGCGCAGACAGGAGTGCGAGAACTTGGTGAGCCGCATCGTGACTCCTCGCTTATCGAATCGTGATGTCCTCAGCGCAGTCTGCCGGAACCGGGGCGGCCGTGCGCCGCGTCCGAGCTATCGCCCCGGAACCGGGGGACGGACGACGACGGGAGCGGGGATGACACTGGGGACAGCGGCCGGTGGGGCACGGGCCCTGGCGGCGATCGGGTTGGCGGCGCTGCTGCTGGCCGGGTGCGGGGCGGGCGACCGCGACGGCAGTTCGGCCGGTTCCGCGCCGCAGGAGAAGGCGCCGGCGCAGGGGGCACCGGGCGGCGCGGCGCCGGACCGCGACGCGGCGAACGGACAGGCCGGTACGGGCGCGGCCGACCTGCGGGTCGACCAGCGCGCGATCATCTACACCGGAACGATGCGGGTGCAGGTGGACGACGTGGAGGCTGCCGCCCGGCGGGCGGTGGACGCGGTCACCGCCACCGGCGGGTTCGTCGGCGGCGACCAGCGTCGCAGTGTCGACGCGTCCGCCCAGGCGGAGCTGCAACTGCGGGTGCCGGCGGCGAAGTTCACCGCGCTCGTCGACGAGTTGGCCACCTACGGTCGGCAGCAGCGCCGGGAGATCCGTACCCAGGACGTCACCGAGGAGACCGTCGACCTGGACGCCCGGATCGTCACCCAGCGGGCCCGGGTGGACAGCGCCCGCCGGCTGCTGGCCCGGGCCGACACGGTGGCGGAGCTGGTCTCGTTGGAGAACGAGGTGACCCGCCGGGAGGCGGACCTGGCCTCGCTGGAGGCGAAGAAGCGTCGGCTGGCCGACCTGACCGCGCTCTCCACGATCACGGTGACCTTCGTCGGCCGGGACGCCTCGACGGCCGACGACGAACCGGCGGACCGGACCGGGTTCATGGTGGGCCTGCGCGGCGGCTGGACCGTCTTCCTCGCCTCGATGGGCGTACTGCTCACTGTGCTCGGGGCGCTGCTGCCCTGGCTGCTGATCATCGGGGTGCCCGTGACGGCGCTCGTGGTGGTGCTGCGGCGGCGGGGCCGGCGGCGGCAGCCCCCGCCGCCGGCGGGGCCGGTCGGCGGGGGACGCGCACCGATGCCTGGTGGACCGGGCGGCGGGGGTCACCCGCCGGCTCCTACCGGGCCGCCGCCAGTGCCCGCAGCGCGGTCTGCACCATGACGCGCACGCCGACCGGGATGGCCCGCTCGTCGACGTCGAAGGACGCCCGGTGCAGGTCCATGGTGGGGCCCCCGGCGCGGCCCACGCCGAGCCGGGCCAGCGCACCGGGGACGTGTTCGAGATACCAGGAGAAGTCCTCGCCGCCCATGCTCTGCGGGGTTTCCGCGATCCCCTCCGGGCCGAGCGCGGCGGCGGTGGCGGCGGTGAGGATGCCGATGGCGCGGGCGTCGTTGCTGACGGGTGGCCGGCCGCGCAGGTATTCCAGGTCGACGGTGGCGCCGGTGGGCGCGAGGACGTCCCGGACGACCTGAGCGACGATCTCCGGGGCCCGTTCCCAGGTGTCGCGGTCCATCACCCGCAGGGTGCCGGCCGCGCACGCCTCGGACGGGATGACGTTGTACCGGGTGCCGGCCGAGGCGTGGCCGAACACCAGCAGCAGCCCGCTGTTGGCCGGCACCCGGCGGGTGACCAGGGCCGGGACCTCGGTGACCAGCCGGCCGAGCGCGTCGACCAGGTCGACGGTCAGGTGGGGGCGGGCGGTGTGCCCGCCCGGCCCGGTGAGCTTGACGGTGACGTTGTCGGCCGCCGCGGTGATCGGACCGACCCGCAACCCCACCCGGCCCACCGGCTGGTTGGGGTCACAGTGCAGGGCGAAGATCTGCACCACGTCGTCCAGGCCGCCGGCCTCGATGACCTCCAGGGAGCCGCAGGGCAGGATCTCCTCCGCCGGCTGGAAGATCATCCGGACCCGGCCGTCGAGCTGGCCGGCGTCGGCGAGCTGGGCCAGCAGCATGCCGACGCCGAGCAGCACGGCCGTGTGCACGTCATGGCCGCAGGCGTGGCACACACCGTCCACCGTGGACCGGTAGGAGACGTCCTTGACGTCGGTCAGCGGCAGGGCGTCGATGTCGGCGCGGAGCGCCACGACCGGGCCGTCGGGCCGCCCGTCGATGTCGCAGATCACCCCGTTGCCCTTGGGCAGCAGTCGGGGATGCAGCCCGGCGAGGGTGAGTTCCCGGGCGATCAGCGCCGCCGTCTCGAACTCCTCACCGGAGAGTTCCGGGTGGGAGTGGAGGTGGCGGCGGGTGGCGATCAGGCCGGGTACCCGCAGCGCGAGCAGGTGATCCAGATCGTGGGGCAGGGGCTGGGACCCGGACGGCGCCTCCGCCCAGGACGACGCCAGCTGGCTGCCGTTCGGCAGCGTCAACGCACTCGTCACGTCGAATTCTCGATCACTAGAAATGGATGGATCATCGGGGAGGACAGCAGACAGCCTAGACCTCCGACGGTGACGCTGCGCAACCTCGTTACGGTAGTGATCGGAGCGCACAGCGTCACGTAAGCCCTGGTGGGAGGGGTCAAATATCTGCGGGACAGCAGGTAGATCGCGGTCGGACGCCGTCATCTGCCCCCCACCTCCTACAACGCGTAACCGATTGGGCGGTCGCGAAATCGGCGTCGATCCGGGGCCGTCGTACCCGAATTGTCGCATTGGTCGCCCCGGTCGACCGCCGGTCCGACAATTAGCCGACGCCGCCGGGTGAACAGCCGGTGCCCGACGGTGACACGGCGTCTCCGGGCCCGCGCGGACATGCTGTCCGCCCCGTCCACCCGTCCGGGTTTACCCACGAACCCCGCACCGCACGCCCCGGCCACCCGAGCCGCCCCGCCGCCTGCCGGGCCGACCTGGCACACCACCGCAGGCTGTCACCGACGGTAGCCCCGGGCGCGTCGGCCTGGCGACCCCTAGCGGCCCAGACCGGACGACGACGGCGACCCCTGCCGGCAGCGGACTGCCGGCGGAGGTCGCCGTGCGGATCAACGTGGGGCTCGGCCCACCCGCCGGGTCGCGGGCGGCACACCGGCCGGGACCGCAGCGGTCGGACCGGGGTCAGAAACGGTCGCTCGGGCGGTACGTCCCCCAGACCTGGCGCAGCAGCCCGCAGACCTCACCCACCGTGGCCCGGGCCCGCAGCGCCTCCTTCATCGGGTAGAGCACGTTCTCGTCCCCCTCGGCGGCGGCCCGCAGCTCGGCCAGCGCCCGCTCGACCGCCCCGGCGTCCCGCTCGGCCCGCAGCCGGGCCAGCCGTTCCGCCTGGGTCGCCTCGATCGTCGGGTCCACCCGCAGCGGCTCGTACGGCTCCTCGGTGTCGATCTGGAAGCGGTTCAACCCGACCACCACCCGCTCCCCCGCGTCGATCTGCTGGGCGAACCGGTAGGCCGACTGCTCGATCTCCCGCTTCTGGAACCCGGCCTCGATCGCGTCCACCGCCGAACCGTGGTCGAAGACCCGGTCCATCAGGTCGTTGACCGCCGCCTCGATCTCGGCGGTCATCGCCTCCACCACGTACGACCCGGCGAACGGGTCGACGGTGGCGGTCAGGTCCGTCTCGTACGCCAGCACCTGCTGGGTACGCAGCGCCAGCCGGGCGGCCTTCTCGGTGGGCAGCGCGATCGCCTCGTCGAAGCTGTTGGTGTGCAGCGACTGGGTGCCGCCGAGCACCGCGGCGAGCCCCTGCACCGCCACCCGGACCAGGTTCACCTCGGGCTGCTGGGCGGTCAGCTGCACCCCCGCCGTCTGGGTGTGGAACCGCAGCATCATCGACTTCGGGTCCTTCGCGCCGAAGTCGTCACGCAGCAGCCGGGCCCAGATCCGCCGGGCGGCGCGGAACTTCGCGACCTCCTCCAGCAGGGTGGTACGGGCCACGAAGAAGAACGACAACCGGGGGGCGAAATCGTCGACCGCCAGCCCGGCAGCCAGCGCCGCCCGGACGTACTCGACCCCGTTGGCCAGGGTGAACGCGATCTCCTGCGCGGGCGTCGCCCCGGCCTCCGCCATGTGGTAGCCGGAGATGGAGATGGTGTTCCACTTCGGCACCTCCTTGCGGCAGTACGCGAAGGTGTCGGCGACCAGCCGCAGCGACGGCTTCGGCGGGAAGATGTACGTCCCCCGGGCGATGTACTCCTTGAGGATGTCGTTCTGGATGGTGCCGTTGAGCGCCGAGCCGGACAGGCCGTTCTCCTCGGCGACGAGCTGGTAGAGCAGCAGCAGCACCGAGCCGGGCGCGTTGATGGTCATCGAGGTGGAGACCTTGTCCAGCGGGATGCCGGCGAAGAGCAGCCGCATGTCCTCGATGGAGTCGATCGCCACCCCGACCTTGCCCACCTCGCCGCTCGCGATGGCGTCGTCGGAGTCGTACCCCATCTGGGTGGGCAGGTCGAAGGCGACCGACAGGCCCATCGTGCCGGCCTTCAGCAGCTGGTGGTAGCGCGCGTTGGACTCGGTGGCGGTGCCGAAGCCGGCGTACTGGCGCATCGTCCACGGCCGGGAGGTGTACATCGTCGGGTAGACCCCCCGGGCGTACGGGTACTGGCCCGGTTCGCCGAGGCGGGAGTCCAGCTCCGGGGGGAGGTCCGCAGCCGTGTAGACGCCCTTGATGGGGAACCCCGACTCGCTCGCCCGCGCTTCACTCATCCAGGGATGGTAGGACGCGCGGCGGCATCGGTGGGGTGAGGGATGGCGCACATCTCGGTTCGGCATCGGTCGACGGCAGGTGAACGGCCAGGTACACACCGTTCGGCATGGCGGTCGGTAGCGTCGGATAGGACAAAGGTCCGCCGCGTCGGGTTTCGCATCGGGCGTCGGAACCAGCAAGATAGAGACGTTGTGTCCCAGCCCCCTCGACTTTCCCGGTGGCTTTTCCTGTGACTCAGATCCCGACGTGGAGCGGCGGACCAGTGAGTCCTCCCAACGGACGCGCAGCACCCGGCACCATCATCGGCGGCCGGTACGAGTTGCGCTCCTCGGTGGGCAACGGCGGCATGGGCACGGTCTGGCGCGCGACAGACACCCTGCTGCGGCGCGACGTGGCGGTCAAGGAGGTCGTCCTGCCGCCCGGGCTGGCCCCCAGCGACCGGGACGCGATGTACGAACGCACCCTGCGCGAGGCGCGTGCCGCCGCCGCGATCCAGCACCCGGCCGTGGTCCAGGTCTACGACGTGGTCACCGAGGGTGGCCGGCCGTGGATCGTGATGGAGCTGCTGGACGCCCGCAGCCTCGCCGACATGGTGATCGAGGACGGCCCGGTGGCCGGACGCGCGGTCGCCAAGATCGGCATCGCGCTGCTCGGCGCGCTGGAGGTGGCGCACGCCAACGGGGTGCTGCACCGTGACGTCAAGCCGGCGAACGTGCTGATCTGCACCGACGGCCGCTGTGTGCTGACCGACTTCGGGGTGGCCCGGATGCCCACCGACGTCCAGCTCACCACCCCCGGGATGGTGCTCGGCTCGCCGCACTTCATCTCCCCCGAGCGCGCCATGGGGCAGGATTTCGGCCCGCCCAGCGACCTGTTCTCGCTCGGTGTGACCCTCTACACGGCGGTCGAGGGGCGGCCCCCGTTCGACAAGGGCGACCCGATCGAGACCATGCACGCGGTCGTCGAGGACCCGCCGGCCACCCCGCAGCGCAGCGGCCCGCTGACCCGGGTGCTGATGGGCCTGCTGGAGAAGGACCCGGCCCGCCGGCTCGACGTGCACACTGCGCGGGCGATGCTGCGCGAGTTGCTCGCCGGCCCGCTGACCAGCACGGCGACGGCGGTCAACTCGATCACCGACCCGTACTCGGTGGTGCCGGTGCAGCGCCCGTCGGGGCCGCCGGCCGTCACCGCGCCGCCCGCCGAGTCGAAGCCGAGCGGGCAGATCGGTGGCCGGGCGATGCTGGCCGCCGGTGAGTCGCTGACCGACCGGCTGGCGAAGCTGCGCCGGGGTGAACGCCCCGAGCCGGTGGCGACCTCGGCCGCCACCCTCGACGACACCAGCGCCGACGCGTTCGCCGGCCCGCTGCACACCCCGACCGATGCGATGCCGGCATCGGGCGGGCCCACCGTCGACCCGCTGCCGACCCGCCCGACCGCCGGGACGTACGGCCGGCCGGAGGCCACCCAGCGGATCACCCCGAGCGCCGCCCCGGAGGCCACCCAGCGCATCGGTGGCGGCACCACCGACGCCACCCAGCGCATCGGCGGGGGCCCCGAGCCGGCCCGGGCCGGCTACGGGACGGCGGAGCCGACCCAGGCCATCTACGGCGGTGGCGGCAACTCCGAGCAGACCCAGGCGGTGTACGGCGGACAGTGGTCCATCCCCGGCACCGGCCAGTCGTGGACGTCGCCACCCGCGCCGCCGGGCGGGGCCGACGGTGGCGCGCTCGGCCGGGCGAAGGGTGCCGGCGGTCGACTCGTCGGCACGGTCAAGGGCTGGCCGCGCAAGCTCCAGCTTGCGGCGGCCGGCGGCCTGGCCGTGGTGTTGCTGATCGGAGCGGTGGCGCTGTTCAGCGGCGGCGACCCGGAGTCGACCCCACCCCCGCAGGCCGGCCCGAGCGCACCGGCTGCGGGTGGCGGCGAGCTGCCGCCGATGCAGGAGCACAGCGCCCGGGGCATCCGGGTGAACGTGCCGAAGGGCTGGCAGCGGGCGACCGGCGGGGTCTACATCGACTACGTCGACCCGCAGGACAAGGGGCGCAAGGTGCGCATCCTCACCGAGAAGTTCGGCGGCTCCTCGAGCCGCTGGGTCGAAGTGGCAGCGGACGGCCTCCGCAAGCGGACGAGTTCCTGCGCCAGGCCCTACGAGCAGCTGGCGATGGGCGAGAAGAACCTGGCCGGCAAGTCGGCCGCCGAGTTCGAGTACACCTGCGGCGACGGCGGCGACAAGCGGCACGGGGTGTGGCGTGGGGTGGTGCACGAGGGGAAGGTCTACTCGTTCTACCTCACCGCCAACGACGCCAAGTTCGCCGAGAGCAAGCCGATCTTCGACGAGATGGTCAAGTCGTTCCAGCTCACCGGCTCCAGCTGAGCCGGCTCGCGAGAGCCGACTGAGCCGGCTCGTGGGGCGGGCCGGACCGGCCCGCCCGGCAAGGTGATCCGGGTCGACCGGACGCGGTGATCCGCCGTCGTGCTATCAAGAGGCAATGGTGGCGGAAAGCACTGACCTCGACCGGATGCGCGACCAGGCTCGACGCTGGCTCGACGACGACCCCGACCCGGCCAGCCGGGACGAGCTGCGGGCCGTGCTCGACCGGCTGCCGGCCAGCGCGCCGGAGCTGGCCGACCGGTTCGCCGGCCCGCTGACCTTCGGCACGGCCGGGCTGCGCGGCCCGCTGCGCGCCGGGCCGAACGGCATGAACCTCGCGGTGGTCACCCGGGCGGCGGCCGGGCTGGTCGGCTGGCTCGCCGCCGAGGGCGGCGAGGGTCCGCTGGTGATCGGGTACGACGCCCGGCACGGTTCCCGGGAGTTCGCCGAGCGCACCGCCCAGGTCGCCACCGGCGCGGGCCGGCCGGCGCTGCTGCTGCCCCGGCCGCTGCCCACCCCCGTGCTGGCGTACGCGGTGCGCAGGCTCGGCGGGGTGGCCGGGGTGATGGTGACGGCCAGCCACAACCCGCCGCAGGACAACGGCTACAAGGTCTACCTGGGTGCCCAGCTCGGTGGGGCGCTCGGCGCGGGGGCGCAGATCGTGCCGCCCGCCGACGCCGGCATCGAGGCGGCCATCCGGGCGGTCGGCCCGCTGGCGCAGGTGCCGTTGGGGCCGCCCGGCCAGGTGCTCGGCGACGACCTGGTCGCCGCGTACGTGGAACGGGCCGTCGCGGTGATCGAAGCGGGCGGACCACGTGACCTGCGGGTGGCGTACACGCCATTGCACGGGGTGGGGGCGGCGGTGCTGACCGCGACCTTCGCCCGGGCGGGTTTCCCGACCCCGGGGGTGGTGCCCGACCAGGCGGAACCGGACCCGGACTTCCCCACCGTCAGCTTCCCCAACCCGGAGGAGCCCGGCGCGGTGGACCGGTTGGTGGCCCTCGCCGACGCCACCGACGCCGACCTGGCGATCGCCAACGACCCGGACGCCGACCGCTGCGCGGTGGTGGTCCGCGAGCCGGCCGGCACCGGGACGGGGTGGCGGATGTTGCGCGGGGACGAGGTGGGGGTGCTGCTCGCCGACCACCTGATGCGGCGCGGCGTCGACGGCCTGTACGCGACCACGATCGTGTCGTCGTCCCTGCTCCGGGCGATGTGCGCGGCCCGGGGCCGGGCGTACGACGAGACGTTGACCGGGTTCAAGTGGATCGTCCGGGCCGGGGGTGGGACGCCGCCGCTGGCGTACGGCTACGAGGAGGCCCTCGGCTACTGCGTGGCCCCCGAGCACGTACGCGACAAGGACGGCATCACCGCCGCGCTGACCGTCGCCGAGCTGGCCGCCGGGCTGAAGGCGCAGGGGCGCACCCTGACCGACCGGCTGGACGAGCTAGCTGCCGAGTTCGGCGTGCACCAGACCGACCAGTTGTCGGTCCGGGTGGACGACCTGCGGATCATCGCCGACGCGATGGCCCGGGTCCGGGCGGCCACCCCGACCACGCTGCTCGGTGCACCGGTCACCGAGGCGCAGGACCTGCTGCCCGCCGCCGACGTGGTGATCCTGCGTACCGCCGCCGCCCGGGTGGTGATCCGCCCCTCGGGCACCGAGCCGAAGCTCAAGGCGTACCTGGAGGTGGTGGAGCCGGTCGCGGACGGGGACGTGCCGGCGGCCCGCACCCGGGCGGCGGCGGCGCTCACCACGCTACGCACCGAGATCGCCACCGCCCTCGGCATCTGACCCCGCCCACCACGCGCCGCGCCGCATTCTCCGCCACGCGCCGCGCTGCATTGACCGCCCACGCACCGCATTGCCCGCCACGCACCGCGCTGCATGATCGACTCAGTTTCCTGGTTGTAGTGGCATCCGAGCGGGATGGATGCCACTACAACCAGGAAACTGCGAGGCTCCTCCGCGACCAGCGGGGTCGCGTGCGGTGGTGGCGGTCAGCTCACGGCGCGCTTGCCGAGTGCGTGGTCGACGGCCTGACCGAGGGCGGTGACGACCAGGGCCACCGAGGGGCGGACCACCGACTCCTCCAGGCTGATCGTGCCGGAGAAACCGGCCCCGCCCGCGATCTCCTCCAGCCGACGCCGGGCGTCCTGCGCCGCGCTGCCGGTCAGGCCGAGCGCCGGTTCCATCCGCAGCACCGCAACCAGCGTGGCCAGCGCCGCCGTCCGCTCGTCGGGCAACTGCTCGCCGGCCAGCGCCTCGGCCAGCCGCCGCCGGCTGTCCTGCTCCACGGACGGGTCGGTGGTCGGGTAGCGGTGCACCACGATGAAGTCCAGCTCGGTCTCCTCGACGTCACGCACCACGCCACGGTCGACCAGGTCGCCGAGGATGCGGTCGCGCAGGCCGTGCCGCAGCCGCTGCACCCAGGAGGACGGGCTGTGCGGGGTGTCGGCGGCCATCCGGCCCAGCACCCCGTCCAGGATCGGCTCGCCGACCGGCGTCGGGTCGGTCACCACCAGGTTCCCGTCGACGTACGCGATCCGGCCGGCAAGGGCCAGCTCGACCAGGACGGCGGCGGCCATCCCCAGGTCAAGACTGATCCGGGGCATGGTCGCCTTGCCGGATTCATCGTCATACGCGAGGAGCAGCAACTCCTCGGCCAGCGCAACACCAGTCATGGCCCGAGACGGTAGCGCCTGAACGCACCCCGCGCTCACCGACTCGCTCTGGGTGGGAAGGCAACCCCCGCGACCGACCCGACCACCCGCCCGCGACCTGCCGACCACCCGCCAGCTCAGCCCGGAGACACCGGAGCTGGGCGGGCCGGAAATGGAGCATGCCACCACGAGCTGAGCGGGGCATGCCGGCCGCACGCCGGGGCGAGGCATGCCGGCCGCACGCCGGGGCGAGCCGGGAGCGGGGCATGCCGCCGCGAGATGGGCCGGTCAGAACCGGGGCATGCCGCCGAACTGGCGGTCACCGGCGTCGCCAAGGCCCGGCACGATGAACATGTTGTCGTTCAGCCCCTCGTCGATCGACGCGGTGACCAGGCGCAACGGCAGCCCCGACCGCTCCAGCCGGGCGATGCCGACCGGCGCGGCGAGCACGCAGAGCACGGTGATGTCGGTGCAGCCCCGGTCGGCGAGCAGCCGGCAGCAGTGCTCCAGCGAACCGCCGGTGGCCAGCATCGGGTCGAGCACCAGCACCGGCAGGCCGGCGAGGTCCCGGGGCAGCGACTCCATGTAGGCGCGCGGCTCGTACGTCTCCTCGTCGCGGGCCAGGCCGACGAAGCCCATCGACGACTCCGGCAGCAGCCCGAGCGCCGCGTCGGCCATCCCGAGGCCGGCCCGCAGCACCGGCACCAGCAGCGGCGGGTTCGCCAACCGGGTGCCCTCGGCACCGGTGACCGGGGTCTGCACCGGGTACTTCTCGACGGGGAAGGTGCGCGCGGCCTCGTACACCAGCATGGTGGTGAGTTCGTGCAGCGCGGCCCGGAACGACGACGAGTCGGTCCGGGCGTCCCGCATGGCGGTCAGCCGGGACTGGGCGAGCGGGTGGTCAATGACGTGTACGTCCACGATCGCTCAACCTACCGGTCCCGGTCGGCCGGCAGTACGGATGCGCGGCGGGCGGCGACGCGGCTCACCCGGGGCCGACGGGCCGGGGCGTCTTACCCGCAGCCAACCGGGGCACCCCGGCCCACCGGGCCCTGCGGCGACGCCGGGCTACCCGACCGCCCCCGACCCGGGCTGCTGTGACCAGGATCACCGGACTCGTGGCTGCGTAGTATTCGGGGCATGACGGCGACAACGACGTCGGCCCGGTCGGACCTGTCCGAGCTGGGGCGATCCGAGACCGCGTTGCGGACCTTCCTGCACGGCCTGCCCGGGGTGGACCAGGTCGGCGCGGAGCAGCGGGCGGCACAGCTCGGCACCCGCTCGATCAAGACCACCGCCAAGGCGCAGGCGATCGACCTGGCCATCCGGATGGTCGACCTGACCACCCTGGAGGGGGCCGACACCCCGGGCAAGGTGCGCGCCCTGGCCGCCAAGGCGCTGCGCCCGGACCCGGCCGACCCGACCTGCCCGCACGTCGGCGCGGTCTGCGTCTACCCGGCGATGGTGCCGCACGTGGCGGAGGTGCTGCGCGGCAGCGCCGTGCACCTGGCCAGCGTGGCGACCGCGTTCCCGTCCGGGCAGGCGCCGCTGGACGTCAAGCTCGCCGACACCCGGGCGGCCGTCGCCGCCGGTGCGGACGAGATCGACATGGTGATCAACCGGGGCGCGTTCCTGGCCGGTCGTTACCAGGAGGTCTACGACGAGATCGTCGCCACCAAGGAGGCCTGCGGGGACGCCCACCTCAAGGTGATCCTGGAGACCGGCGAACTGGCCACCTACGACAACGTCCGGCGGGCCTCCTGGCTGGGGATGCTGGCCGGCGGCGACTTCATCAAGACCTCCACCGGCAAGGTCCCGGTCGCCGCGACCCTGCCGGTGACCCTGGTGATGCTGGAGGCGGTCCGCGACTTCCGGGCCGCCACCGGGCGGCAGGTAGGCGTCAAGCCGGCCGGCGGGATCAAGAACACCAAGGACGCGATCAAGTACCTGGTCATGGTCAACGAGACCGTCGGCGGCGACTGGCTGAGCCCGGACTGGTTCCGGTTCGGCGCGTCCAGCCTGCTCAACGACCTGCTCATGCAGCGCACCAAGCTGACGACCGGCATTTACTCCGGTCCCGACTACTTCACCCTGGACTGAGCATGATGTTCGAATACGCCCCTGCGCCCGAGTCGCGCGCGATCGTCGACATCAGGTCGTCCTACGGTCTGTTCATCGACGGCAGGTTCGTCGACGGCGAGAACCTCGACAAGACGGTCAACCCGGCCACCGAGGAGGTGCTCGCCGAGGTCACCTGGGCCGGCGCCCAGGACGTCGACCGCGCGGTCCGCGCCGCCCGCAAGGCGTACGACAAGGTGTGGGGTCCGATGCCCGGCCGGGACCGGGCCAAGTACCTGTACCGGATCGCCCGGCTCATCCAGGAACGCTCCCGTGAGCTGGCGGTGCTGGAGTCGCTGGACAACGGCAAGCCGATCCGGGAGTCCCGGGACGTCGACCTGCCGCTGGTCGCCGCCCACTTCTTCTACTACGCCGGCTGGGCCGACAAGCTCCCGTACGCGGGCTTTGGCGCGGACCCGCGACCGCTCGGGGTGGCCGCGCAGGTCATCCCGTGGAACTTCCCGCTGCTCATGCTCGCCTGGAAGGTCGCCCCGGCGCTCGCCGCCGGCAACACGGTGGTGCTCAAACCCGCCGAGACCACCCCGCTGACGGCGCTGCTGTTCGCCGAGATCTGCCAGCAGGCCGACCTGCCGGCCGGCGTGGTCAACATCGTCACCGGCGCGGGCGACACCGGCCGGGCGCTGGTGGAACACCCGGGCGTGGACAAGGTCGCCTTCACCGGCTCCACCGAGGTCGGCAAGGCCATCGCCCGGTCGGTGGCCGGCACCGGCAAGAAGGTCACCCTGGAGCTGGGCGGCAAGGCCGCCAACATCGTCTACGACGACGCGCCGGTCGACCAGGCCGTCGAGGGGATCGTCAACGGCATCTTCTTCAACCAGGGCCACGTCTGCTGCGCCGGTTCCCGGCTGCTGGTCCAGGAGAACGTCGCCGAGCAGGTGCTCGACGCGCTCAAGCGGCGGATGGCGCTGCTGCGCGTCGGTGACCCGCTGGACAAGAACACCGACGTCGGGGCGATCAACTCGGCCGCCCAGCTGGCCCGCATCCGGGAACTGTCCGACGCCGGGGCGGCCGAGGGGGCGCAGCGCTGGTCGCCGCCGTGTGAGCTGCCCGAGCGGGGGTTCTGGTTCGCGCCGACGATCTTCACCGGGGTCACCCAGGCGCACCGGGTCGCCCGCGAGGAGATCTTCGGCCCGGTGCTGTCGGTGCTGACCTTCCGCACCCCGGCCGAGGCCGTGGAGAAGGCCAACAACACGCCGTACGGGCTGTCGGCCGGGATCTGGACCGACAAGGGCTCGCGCATCCTGTGGACCGCCGACCGGCTGCGCGCCGGGGTGGTCTGGGCCAACACGTTCAACAAGTTCGACCCGACCTCGCCGTTCGGCGGCTACAAGGAGTCGGGCTACGGCCGCGAGGGTGGCCGGCACGGGCTGGAGGGGTACCTCAATGTCTGAGCGGGTCGCGGTACGCAAGACGTACAAGCTCTTCATCGGCGGGAAGTTCCCGCGCAGCGAGTCGGGACGGTCGTATCTCGTGCAGGACTCGAACGTGTCACTGGCCTCCCGCAAGGACGCGCGGGACGCCGTGGTCGCCGCCCGCGCCGCCGTCAAGGGGTGGTCCGGGGCGACCGCGTACAACCGGGGTCAGATCCTCTACCGGGTGGCCGAGATGCTGGAGGGCCGCCGCGAGCAGTTCGTGGCGCTCGGCGTCCCCGGCGGCGAGGTGGACGCGGCGGTCGACCGCTGGGTCTGGTACGCCGGCTGGGCCGACAAGCTCCCCCAGGTGTACGGCGGCGCGAACCCGGTGGCCGGGCCCTACTTCAACCTGTCCGCGCCCGAGCCGACGGGGGTGGTGGCCGTGGTGGCACCCGGGTCCCCGGCGCTGCTCGGTCTGGTCGGCGTGATCGCCCCGGCCATCGTCACCGGCAACACGGTGGTGGTGGCGGCCTCCCCGTCGGCCCCGTTGGCGGCGGTGACCCTGGCCGAGGTGCTGGCCACCTCGGACCTGCCGGGTGGGGTGGTCAACCTGCTCACCGGCCGGATCACCGAGACCGCGCCGACGCTCGCCGCGCACCTGGACGTCAACGCGATCGACCTGGCCGGGGTGACCGACCGGGAGTTGGCGACCGAGCTGGAGGCCGGGGCGGCGGAGAACCTCAAGCGGGTGCTCCGGCCGGTCCCGGCCGACCACGACTGGGCGGGCGACCCGGGCCTGGGCCGGATGACCGCGCTGCTGGAGACCAAGACGGTCTGGCACCCCAAGGGGGTCTGACCGGCCGGGTCGCCGGTGGGCCGGGCGGCACGGGCGGCCGGGGCGTCGGCCCGCCCCATGGTCCGACAGCCGGTCGTACTACCGGGGGTAGGATTGCCTGGTGACGCGGTTGGGTGATCTTGAGCGGGCGGTGATGGACGTGCTGTGGGACGTGGTCCCGGGCACGTCGGACGGGGTGACCGTGCGGGAGGTCGCCGAGGCGCTGGACGGGCGCGAGTTGGCGTACACGACGGTGATGACCGTGCTGGACCGGCTCGCCGGCAAGGGCATGGTGCAGCGGGAACGCGAGGGGCGGGCCTGGCGCTACCGGGCCGCCGCCAGCCGGGAGGCGCACATCGCCCGGCTCATGCTCGACGCCCTCGACCTCGGCGGCAGCCGGGACGCCGCGCTGGTGCGCTTCGCCCGTTCGGTGACCGGCACCGAGGCCGAGGTGCTGCGGGCGGCGCTCGGCGTGGAGGCGGGGCTGACCGGCCCCGCCCCGGCCGGACCCGACGCCGGTGCGACCGGCTCCGGACCGCCACCCCGGCCGACCGGCTCCACGACGGGTCGGCACGAGGCCGGGCTGACCGACCGGGTCGGGGACCCCCGCACCGGCCGGGCCCGGACCGCCGACGAGGCGACGGACCGGTAGGGCGGCCACCATGGCGTACGCCGTGCACTTCGCCGGGGCGATCCTGGCCTGCTGGCTGACCGCGCAGGTGTTGGCCGGCTCCACCTGGACGTGGCGGGCCCCCCGGGTCGCGATCGTCTGCTGGCAGGCGGTCGGGCTGGCCCTCGGCCTGTCCGCGATGGGCCTGCCGATGGCGCTCGGGCTGACCGCGTACGACCGGCCGACCGGCGGGGCGTTGCTGGCCCTCGCCGACGACCTGGCCCACGGCACCCTGCCGGCCGGGGTGACCGCCGTCCACCTGGGTCTGGTCGGGGTCGGCTTCGGCATCGGCGCGGTGCTGCTCGGCACCACCGTCCGTAGCGTGCACGCCGCCGTGACCGCCCAGCGTCGGCACCGGGACCTGCTCACCCTGGTCGCCCGCCGGGACCCGACGATTCCCGGCGCGCTGGTCCTCGACCACCCCGGTGCCGCCGCGTACTGCCTGCCCGGGGTGCGCCCCCGGGTGGTGGTCAGCGCCGGCACGCTCAGCCTGCTGGACCGGGCCGAGCTGGCGGCGGTGCTCGCCCACGAGCGGGCGCACGCCCAGGAGCGCCACGACCTGGTGCTGTTGCCGTTCACCGCGCTGTGCCGGGCGCTGCCGTGGTTCCGGTGGGTCCGCGCCGCCCACGAGCGGGTGGCCCTGCTGGTCGAGATGCGGGCCGACGACAAGGCCCGCGAGCTGCACGCCGACGCCCCGCTGGCGGGTGCGCTGCGCCGGTTCGCCGCCGCCGGGCACCGGGTCACCCCGGCCGGCGCGCTCGGCATGGGCGACCGCGACCTCGACGTCCGGATGCAGCGGCTGCTGGTCGCCGACCGGCCGCCCCGGCTGCTCGGGGCCGCCGCGCTGGCGGTGACCACCACCCTGGCCGCCCTCCCGATCTCCCTCTTCCTGAGCTGACCGCAGCCGGCCGGACCGACCGCGCGCCGCCGAACCGCCGCACGCCGCCGGACCGTCGCACGCCGCCGGACCGCCGCACGCCGCCGGACCACGGACCAGGGCGGCGGCCCGGTCGCGCTGGTCGGTCAGCAGACCGCGCAGCCGGCGACCACCCGGCTGGATCGGCTGCGCCCTGCCCCGCCGATCGCGCCCTGCCTGCCTGATCCGTCCCGTCCGCCGGAGTTGGCGGCGATGCCGTGCGGATGGATAGGTAGCGGGGCTACGTGTAGGCTGCCTACGAAAAGCGGGACTACGTTAGAGAGCGGTCATGGACACCCTGCTCCTCGCGCGCCTCCAGTTCGCCACCACCACCTCGATCCACTTCCTCTTCGTGGCGGTCACCCTCGGGCTGGTCACCCTGCTGGTCGGCATGCAGACCGCCTGGTTCGTCACCGGCAACCCGCAGTGGGAACGGCTGACCCGGTTCTGGGGCCAGCTCTACGTGATCAACTACGTGCTCGGCATCGCCAGCGGCATCCTGCTGGAGTTCCAGTTCGGGCTGAACTGGAGCGGGCTGTCGCGCTACGTCGGCAACGTCTTCGGGGCCCCGCTGGCGATCGAGACGCTCGTGGCGTTCTTCCTGGAGTCGACGTTCCTCGGCATGTGGATCTTCGGCTGGCACCGGCTGCGGCGCGGCGTACACCTGGCGCTGCTCTGGGGGGTCGCGCTCACCGCGTACGCCTCGGCTTTCTGGATCATGGTGGCGAACGCCTGGCTCCAGCACCCGGTGGGCTACCGGGTGCGTGACGGGGTCGCCCACCTGACCGACTTCGGAGCGTTGCTCACCAACCCCACCCTCGGCATGGCGCTGGGCCACGTGATCGCCGCCAGCCTGCTCACCGGCGGCATGCTGATGGCCTCGGTCAGCGCCTGGCACCTGATCCGACGGACCGCCGACTTCGCCCTGCACCGCACCTCGCTGCGGATCGGGCTGGTCACCGCCGCCCTGTCGGTCAGCCTGGTGCAGGGGTTCGGCTTCGCCCAGTTCGGCCCGGTCGGCGACCTGCAACCCACCAAGTTCGACGCCGGCCCGACCGCCGATGCCCGGATCGCCGAGTGGACCACCCGGTTCGGCCCCGGTGACTACACCCCGCCTGCGCTGTCCAACGTCGGGCTCGGCTTCATGATCCTCATCGGGTTCACCCTGGGCTGCGTCTGGCTGCTACTGCCGCTGCTCTGGCGGGACCTGGTGATCCGGCTGCGCTTCCCGCTCTGGCTGACCCTGTGCGCCCTGCCACTGCCCTTCGTCGCGGTCATCCTCGGCTGGCTCGCCCGGGAGGTCGGCCGGCAGCCCTGGGCCGCGTACGGGTTGCTCCCCACCGACCGGGCCGTCTCCGACGTCGACCCGGGCCTGATGCTCGCCTCACTGATCGGTTTCAGCCTGCTGCTCGGCACCCTCGCCGTCACCAACTGGACGCTGCTCGCCCGGCACGCCGCCCGGGGCGCCACCGACCCGGCGCTCGGCCGCCCGCCCGGCGTCCTCGACGACGACGAACCCCGGCCGGCCCGCGCCTTCGCCTGAGAGGACCCCGATGCCCCTCCTCTGGTACGCCCTGCTCGGCCTCCTCTTCGCCGGCTACCTCGTCCTCGCCGGCTACGACTACGGCGTCGGGCTGCTGCTCGCCCGGCGGGACACCCCGGCCGCCCACCGCGCCGGGCTCACCGCGCTCGGCCCCTTCTTCCTCGGCAACGAGGTGTGGCTGGTGGCCGCCGTCGGCATCCTCTTCGGCGTCTTCCCCACCCTGGAGGGCGAACTCCTCTCCGGCTACTACCCCGCCGTGGCCGGAGCGCTGGCCGGGGTGATCCTGGTCACCGCCGGGGTGCAGCAGCGCAGTCGGCCGACCGGGCCGGCCGCCCGCCGGGGCTGGGACCGGGTGGTCGTGGTCGGCAGCGCACTCGCCGTGTTCGGCTGGGGCGCACTGCTCGCCGGGCTGCTCCAGGGCCTGCCGATCGACACCTACGGTCACGTCGCCGGGCAGAGCCACCTGGCCACCCCGTTCGTCGCCGCCACCGGGCTCGCCCTGCTCGTCCTCGTCGCCGCGCACGGTGCGACCTTCCTCACCCTGCGGCTGCCGACCGCCGACGCCCCGGTGACCGCCCGGCTGGCCCGCCGGCTGCTCGTCGGGTCGCTCGCCGCCGTCACCACGGCCGCCGCGCTGGGCCTGCTCTCCGACCGGGTACGCGCAGCGACCAGCCAGCCGCTTCCCGCCGTACTGCTGCTGGTGGCGCTGGTCGGGGCGCTGGTTGCGGCCCGCGCGGCGCTGCACCGGGGCCGGCCCGGGGTGGCCCTGGCCGCCACCGGCACGGCCCTGGCGCTGCCGGTGGCGCTGGTCGGGGTGGCCCGTTGGCCGGCCGTGCTGGTCTCCACGGTCGACCCGGCGGCCACCGTCGGCGTCACCGACGCGGCGGCCAGCGGGCCGACGTTGCAGCTGCTGGGCTGGCTGCTGCTGCCCCTCCTGCCGGCCCTACTAGGCTTCCAGGCAATGTGCTGGTGGGTGTTCCGGGGACGGACCGACGGCAGGGCACCGGTGTACTGGTGAACCGCCGTCCCTTCGACCCGCGTCTGCTGCGCCGGGTCCCCGCGGCCCGGCGCGACCTCGCCGTGCTCGCCGCCCTCGGCGGGCTCACCGCGCTGCTGGTCGTCGCGCAGGCCACCGCCCTGGCCACGGTGCTCGCGACCGCCATCGACGGCCGGCTGGACACCACCGCGCTGGCCGGTTTCGTCGCCGCCGTCGGCGGTCGGGCCCTGGTCACCTGGGGGCAGGGCACCGCCGCCGCACGGGCCGCCGCCACCGTGAAGGCCACCCTCCGCGCCGACCTGCTGGCCGCCGTCGGCCGGCACGGGCCCGGCTGGGTCGCCGGCCAGCGGGCCGGCCAGCTCGCCACACTCACCGGGCGCGGCCTCGACGCGCTGGACGCCTACTTCACCGGCTACCTCCCCCAGCTCGTGCTCAGCGTCACCGTGCCGGCCGCCGTGCTGGCCCGGCTGGTCTTCGCCGACTGGAGCTCGGCCCTGATCATCGTGCTCACCATCCCGCTGATCCCGGTCTTCGGCGCGCTGCTCGGCTGGCAGGCCCAGGCCGCCACCGAACGGCAGTGGCGGCGGCTGTCGATGCTCGGCGGGCACTTCCTCGACATGGTGGCCGGGCTGCCCACCCTGCGCGCGTTCGGCCGGGCCCGGACACAGACCGAGGTGGTCCGCCGGATGGCCGACGGGCACCGGATCGCCACCATGAAGACCCTGCGGATCGCCTTCCTCTCCGCGCTGGTGCTGGAACTGGTCGCCACCCTGTCGGTGGCGCTGGTCGCGGTGCCGGTCGGCATCCGGCTGCTCGACGGCGGCATCACCCTGGCCACCGCGCTGCTGGTGCTGCTGCTCACGCCGGAGGCGTACCTGCCGTTGCGGGCCGCCGGCAGCCGCTTCCACGCCAGCATGGAAGGGCTCACCGCGCTGGACGAGGCGCTGACCGTCTCCGCCGTCACCACCGGCCCGGCCGGTGCGGCGACCGAGGGCCCCGCCGCCGGCGTGCCGGCCGGCCCGGCGGGGGTCGGGGCACGCGTCGGTACGCCGTCCGGGGCGGGCGAGATCGTGTTCACCGACGTCACCGTCGCCTACGAGCGGACCACCGCGTTGCGGGACGTCACACTCACCATCCGACCGGGCGAACGGATCGCCGTCGTCGGGCCGAGCGGCGCCGGCAAGAGCACCCTGCTCGGCCTGCTGCTCGGCTTCGTCACGCCCACCGCCGGCCGGATCACCGTCGCCGGGGTCGACCTGGCCGACGTCGACCCCGACGACTGGCGTCGGCAGATCGCCTGGGTGCCGCAGCGGGCCCACCTCTTCGCCGCCACGCTTGCCGACAACATCCGGCTGGGCTCCCCCGACACCCCGGACGCCACCCTGACCCGCGCGGTCACCGACGCCGCGCTGGACGACGTGGTGACGGCCCTGCCCGACGGGCTGGGCACCCTGCTCGG
Source organism: Micromonospora sp. NPDC049257 (assembly GCF_040678915.1). NCBI lineage: Bacteria > Bacillati > Actinomycetota > Actinomycetes > Micromonosporales > Micromonosporaceae > Micromonospora > Micromonospora sp. NPDC049257. The sequence continues at coordinate 47,994 of NZ_JBFAQU010000011.1, read as the reverse complement.
CGAGCGCGGCCACGGGCTGTCCAGCGGTCAACGGCAGCGGGTCGCCCTGGCCCGCGCCTTCCTCCGGGACGCCCCGCTCGTCCTGCTCGACGAGCCGACCGCCCGGCTGGACACCGCCAGCGAGACCATCGTCCTGGCGGCCACCCGGCGGCTGGTGGCCGGTCGCACCGCCCTGCTGGTGGCGCACCGGCCGGCCCTCCTGGCGGACGCCGACCGGGTCCTGCACGTCGCCGCCGGGCGGGTGACCGAGCTGACCCCGGCCGCAGAGGCCGGCCGATGAGCGCCCGACCCGCCTCCGTCACGCCGACCCGACCCGCCCCTTCCCTGGCGCGGGAGGCCCGCCGATGAACCCCGGACCCGTCCCTGCCGCGCGGCCCGAACGGGTGGTGCTGCGGCTGGCCCGGCCGTACCTGGGCCGACTGCTCAGGGCCGGACTCCTCGCCTCGGCCACCGAACTCGCCGGACTGGCCCTGATGGCCACCGCCACCTGGCTGCTGATGAGCGCCGCCGGCCAGCCACCGCTGGACCGGCTGACGGTCGCCATCGTGGCCGTCCGGGCGCTGGCGGTCAGCCGGGGCGTGCTGCGCTACACCGAACGGCTCGCCGGACACGACGCCGTGCTCCGCCTGGTCACCGACGTCCGGGCCCGGGTCTTCGCCACCCTCGCCGCCCGGCCCACCCCGGCCGGCCAGCGCACCGGGGACGCTCTGAGCCGGCTGGTCTCCGACGTCGAGGCGGTGCAGGACCTGCTGCTCCGGGTGCTCGTGCCCGGGGCGGCAGCCGCCCTGGTCGGGGTGCTCGCCGTCGGTGGGGCCGCCCTGATCTCGCTGCCCTCGGCCGGGGTGCTCGCGGTCGGGCTGCTGGTCACCGGGGTGGCACTGCCGGTGCTGGCCACCGCGCTGACCCGTCGGGCCGCCGACGAGGTGGCACCGCTGCGCGGGGCGCTCGCCACCGACGCCGTCGACCTCACCCACGGTGCCGCCGACCTGGCCGCCTTCGGGGCCACCGGCCAGGCACTGAGGGCCGCGACCCGCCGCGCCGACCGGCTGGCCCGGCTGGAGCGCCGGCTCGCCGCGACCGGATTCGCGGTGGACGCTGCCGGGGTGCTGGTGGCCGGACTGACCGCCGCCGGGGTGGTGCTCGCCGCCCTCCGCGCCGACGTGGCCGGGGTGCTGGTGGGGGTGCTCGCCGTCGGCACCCTCGCCGCGGTGGAGATCACGTTGGCGCTGGTCGGCGCGGCCCGACAGTGGACCCAGCTCCGCGCGGGCCTGTCCCGGGTCGCCGCCCTGCTCGACGACCCCACCGGCGCGGCCGGCCCGGGGGCCGCCGCTGGCCCGGCAGTCGCCGGTGCTCCGGGGGACGGCGGTGCTCCGGGGGACGGCGGTGCTCCGGGGGACGGCGGTGCTCCGGGGGACGGCGGTGCTCCGGGGGACGGCGGTGCTCCGGGGGACGGCGGCCTGGTGGCCGCCGATGGCCCGGGGGGCGTGGGGGCGGCGGCGCGCGACGTGCGGTTCGACGGGGTCGTCGTCCGGTACCGGGAGGGGGCCGCGCCCGCCCTCGCCGGATTCGACCTCGACCTGCCCGCCGGCCGCCGGATCGCGGTCGTCGGGCCGAGCGGCGCCGGCAAGAGCACCCTGGCCGCGGTGCTGACCGGGGCGGTACGACCCGACACCGGCCGGGTCACCCTGGCCGGTCGGGACGTGTCGGCGTACCCGCCCGAGGAACTGCCCCGGGCGATCGGCGGCCTGTTCGCCGAGGCGTACGTCTTCCACGCGTCGGTGCGGGAGAACCTGCTGCTGGGCCGGCCCGACGCGGACGAGGCCGAGCTGGCCGCGGCGACCCGCGCCGCCGGCCTGCTGGACTGGGTGACGGAACAGCCCGACGGTTGGGACACCATGGTCGGCGAGGAGGGCGGTCAGCTCTCCGGCGGGCAGCGGCAGCGGCTCGCGCTGGCCCGGGCACTGCTCGCCGCGCCCGGCGTCCTGGTGCTGGACGAACCGACCGAGGGTCTCGACCCGGTCGCCGCCGACGCGGTACTCGCCGGAGTGCTGGCAGCCACCCCCGCCGGGCACTCCGTGCTGCTGATCAGCCACCGGCTCAGCGGCCTGTCCGGGATGGACGAGGTCGTGGTCCTGGACGCCGGCCGGATCGTCCAGCGAGGGCGGCACGCCGATCTGGTCACCACCGCCGGCTGGTACCGGGACCAGTGGGTGCTCCAGGAGGCCGCCGAGCGCGGATACCTGACGCTGACGCCCTGAACGAGCCGACCCCCGACCCGTGTCCCGGAGCCGCCCCACACCGGAGCCCGGGTCCGGGAATCTCCCCGACGCGCGGCCCGCCCGGTCGTGGCAGGGTGATGCCATGCGCGCCTGCGACGAGGTAGGAATCGACGAGCGGCTGCGGGATCTGGAGTCCCGACTGCACGGTCCGACGCGGCTACGGACCGAACTGATCCGCGAGGTACGGGACGCGCTGGACGACGCCGCCGAGGCGTACCGGGACGGTGGCCTGCCGGCGCGGGAGGCCGAACGGCGGGCCGTGGTCGACTTCGGCTCGCCTGCCGAACTTGCTCCGGCCTACCAGGCGGAGTTGGCCGCCGGGACGCTGCGCGGGTTGGCCCGGCGGGCGCTGGTGATCGCCGTGCTGCTGGTGGCCTGCGGTGACCTGACCTGGCAGGGGTCGAGCTGGAGCGGTGGGCCGCCCCCGCCCGCCGGCTACCAGGTGCTCGCCGGATCGATGCACGGCATCTGGCTGACCGTGGCCACGGTCGCGCTGGCCGCCCTGGTGTCCGGGCGTTGGGCGGCCCGTCGCGGTCGGGCCGGCACATCCGTGAACCGGCTGCTCGGCTGGGGACTGACCGGCACCCTCACCCTCGGCGCGGTCGCCGGGGTGGCCCTCTTCGGCTGGTCGATCGCGCTGTGGGAGGCCGCCCTGACCTGGCCTCCGATGATCGTCGGCGCGGTGCTGGCCGGGGCCGCCCACTTCGCGCTCTTCCGGGCCACCCGCTTCTGGCTGGTCGCCACCCGCTGACGCTGCGGGGTCAGGCCGGCGTGGCGGGCGGGCCGGCAGGGTCGAGGAACCGGCCGACGGTGGCACTGAACTCGCGCCACCCGGCCCGTTCGCCGGCCAGCGACGCCCGACCGGAGTCGGTGAGCCGGTACGTCCGCCGCTCCCGACCGTTGACCGTGCTCCAGGAACTGGCCACGTGACCGGCCCGCTCCAACCGACGCAACGCCGGATAGATGGTGCCGGTCGGCAGATCGAGCTGGCCCGCGCTGCGGGCGCGCAGCGCCTCGATGACCGCGTAGCCGTGCAGTTCGCCCTGCTCCAGCACGGCCAGCAACAGGGCGTCGAGGTGGCCGTGCAACGCCTGAGCCTTCATACGTAGCAACGCTACTTGTCAGCCGCCCGGACCGCCAGCAGGCACGGGTTCCCGGGCCTCGCCGGGGTGCGGGGTCGGCCCACGGCCGGCCGCCCATTAGGGTATGTGCCCAGAGTCACTCGGCGACCGCATGCCGCCGAGTGGGTAACCCGACGCACACGGAGGTCAGCGTGGCCCGCCAGTCGCCCCAACGGCCCGACGCCGACGAACCCGAGCTCGGCGACACCGATGGGCCGACCGGGCCCGACGTGGAGTCCGGCCCGGCCGACCGCTCGCTCTGGGACGAGCTGAGCATCGATCCGGTCGAGATCGCCCTGCCCGCCGGCACCGGTTTCACCCTCCGGGCGTACCGGGCGGCACGCGAGCTGACCCCGACGGACGTCGCCGAGCGCGACGAGGACGACCCCTTCCTGGCCCGCCGCCAGGTCGTCGAGGCCGAGGACGACGACGAGGTGGTGATCCTCGACGAGGAGTTCGCCGCACTCTCCGCCGAGGACGAGGACGACGCGGACCGTAAGGGCGTGAGCGACGGCAAGCGCGCCGGCGGCACGGGCACCGACACCCTCGACGCCGACGCCTCGGACGCCGACGACGACACCGACGCCTCGGACGCCGACGAGGACGCGGACGACGACGACACCGACGGCGACGAGGAGGTGCCGGTCTTCCTGAGCCACAAGGGCCGGCTGCTGCTGTTCAAGACGCCCGAGTCGCTCGTCAGTTTCATCCGCTCCGGGGCACCCAACGACCTGTCTCAACTGGACGGTTGGAATGAACTGTCCGAACGGGTGGAGCCGGCCGACATCGCCCCGCGCGACGAGGACACCTACGAACTCGACCTGGTCGTGGAGAACCTGCGCGGTGGGCACGACACGTGGGACCCGACCCTGCTGATCGAGGCCGGCGAGGTCGCCCGTGACCTGTCGTACGCGCTGCGGCTACCCGCCGTGCTGGACATGCTCTCGGCCGGCTCCAGCCTGGACGATCTCGACGAGGCGCTGCGCGCTTCTGTCAACGGCGGAGTCGGTGGATTTCTCGGCCGTAGGCGGCTGAAGAAAATCGGTGCCCAGACCGCAAGCTTGGGGTGGCGCACCATTGTCGGCAAGATCTCTGCCGTCGTGGACTGGCGCGACTGACCCCGAACGGGGAGCATCAGTGGCTGGCAGAGAATAGACCTGTGTCCCGGGAGGAGGACGACGCCGTGGCGCTCGTGCGCGTGTACTGCGGTCTGGCCTCGGCAGATCCGGCCGACCGACCGGCCTCGGCCGGATCGACGCTGACGTCCGCCGTGGTCGACGACGCAGGCCGTCTGCTGCACGTCTACGAGATCAGCGACGACGCGGCGGGTTACGCCCAGCTCGTCACGCTGCTCGTGGAACGGTCGGGCGGGCCGAGCGGCGTGGCGATCGCGGCCGACAGCGACGACCACACGGTCACCTCACTGCTGAGCGCGGCGGGCCGTCCGCTGGCGATCGCCGACGACGACTCGGTCGACGACTTCGCCGAGCGGTTCGCCGACGACGACTCCTTGGAGGAGATGCAGTCCGCGCCGGCCGAGCGGCGGGCGGTGGGCCTGGCCCGCGCCCTCCAGGCCGGCGCGCTCTCCGCAGTCACCCTGCCGGCTCCCCGGGACCTGGCCGGCTTCAAGCAGGTCCTCGCCGCGCACGCCGCCCTGTCCAGCGGCCGGCACTCCGCCGCCGTGGCCCTGCGCGAGGTGCTCCGCGAGTTGTATCCGGCCGCCCTGCGGGCGTACCCGGACCCGGCTGATCCGGTGGCGTTGGCCGTCCTCGACGCGCTGCCCGAGCCGAACATGCTCACCGGCACGGCGGCCCGGGGCCGCGACATGTCGGTCGCCGCCGAGGCGGTCACCGCACACCTCACCGCCGACGGGGTGGCCGAGGCCGGGGAGATCGAGGCGGCGGTCACCGCGCTGCGGGTCGCCATCTCCGAGACCCCGCGCCGGGCCACCGTCAACCGGGCGCTCACGTCCGCCGTCGCCGAGACCGTCCGGCAGTCGGTCGCTGCGGTGCGCGCCTGTGACGCCGGCTGCGAGGCCCTGGTGGGCGCGCTCAGCACCCGGGTCAGCGCCCCGAGTCCCATGCCCGGCCGCCGGGCTGCCGCCCGCCGGGGCGAGCAGGTCGGCGAGCTGACCGGCATCAGTGGCACCGGTCCCGGCCTGCGGCCGGTCCGGACCGCAGAGCCGGCCCCGCCGGTACCGACCGGGCGGCGGAGCCGTCCCGAGCCGGTCCCCGGCGGAGCGATGCCGGTCACGCCCCGACCGCTCGGGCCGCCGCCGGTGGCCCCCGCCCCGATCGCCCCACCGCCGGTGGCCCCCCAACCGGTGACCCCGGCTGCCGCCGCCAACCTGCCGACCTCGGCACCACCCGCGCGTACGGACCAGGGCATGCCGCCGGGCCGACGTGGGGGTTCGGACGCACCGACCACCATGATTCCGCCGATCAGGCGCGGGATGGACGCCCCGGCGAACCGGCCCGTCTCGGCTCCGCCACCGCCTCCTCCGGGGATCACCCCGATCGCCCCGGCACAGCGCGGCAACGTGCCGCCCGCCGAGGCCGGTGAGCCGTTCCGGCCGACGCTGACCACCGCCGCGATCAACAACGCACGGGCCGAGCGGCAACGCACCGTGATCCCACCCCGGCCCAAGACCACCGGCGCCCTCTCGACGCCCACTGGTGGGTTCAGCGCGACGGACCTGAACGTCCCGGTGCCGATCACCCGCCCCGAGCCGGAGCCCACCGCCGCGCCGGGTTCGCGGGCGAACTGGCCCCTGGTCAACAACCCGGAGAATCCGGGCGACAGCTCGGCCAACAACCCGGTGGTGCCGGCCTATGGTGAGCGGGCCGGGCGGGCGGGCGACGCCCCCGCCGACCCGGGTGCCGGACGCCGGATCACCCCGCCCTGGCTGGCCGACGACCTGCCCCCGGAGCCGCCGATGTTGCGGCTGGTGGAGCCGCCACCGCTGGCCGACCGGGCGTTGCGGGACGGCTTGGACGCCCCCGCCGATCCGCACCTGGACACTCCCCCGCTGCGGTTGGTCGACCGGGAGGAGGCCGGCCGTCCCGGTCGGCCCAGCCGGGTTGACCGCGCCGAGCGCCTCGACCGGCCGGAGCATCTGGACCGCCCCACCCGGGTCGACCGTCCGGCACGCCTGGACCGGCCCGAGCGGGCCGAGCGCCTGGACCGGCCGGAGCGGTTGGAGCGGTCCGAGCGGCCGGAGCGTCTCGACCGGCCCGAGCGGTTGGAGCGGCCGGAGCGGTCCGAGCGGCCGGAACTTCTCGACCGGCCCGAGCGGCCGGCACGCAGCGAGCGGCCGGGCCTGGAGCGGCGACCGGAGCCGGTCGAACGCCGTCCCGCGCCGATGGAGCACCGCCCGCCACCGGTCTCCGACGAGGGCGACGGCGACCTGTTGATCTTCGCCCAGGCGAAGTCGGCGTGGTTCGTCGGGCACGGCGACGAGAGCGACCTGGAGTGGTCGTCCACCGCGGACACCGGCTGGCAGGCCGCCGAAAAGGTCGCCCAGCCGGCGGTGGGTGCGGAAACCTCGGCCGGGCTACCCAAACGGGTCCCCCAGGCCAACCTCGTTCCCGGCTCGCCGCTGCGCGAGGAGCGTCCGCTGCGGATCGTCCGGGACGCCGCGAGCCTCGCCGAGAACACCACCGGCTACTTCCGGGGTTGGCGTCGTGGGCAGGAGATCGGCGGTTTCGCCGTCGGCGGCCGGCCGGGCCGTGAGGCGGCCGGCGGCTGGGACTTCAGCCGCGACCCGACCGAGCGGGAAGACGATCGGGAGTACGAGTTCCGCTCCGCCGGATACCGGTCCTGACAGTCTGATGGTTCCACCCTGGCCCGGCCCGGTTCTTCCGGCCGGGCCAGCGTCGTCGTACCGACCGTGCGGCACCGCGTCCGCATCCCGGATGACCCCCAGGGCGTCGACGTCGCCCAGGTGGCCCCACAGCGGTCGCACGACCCGCCCGCGATGACCGCCGGGAACGCGAACGCGCCCGGTAACGGCCAGGGGCCGCCACCGGGCGCGTCGGAGTCGGTCAGGCCGGCGCGACCGCGCGCGACCGCCGCATGGTGAGGACGTACTCGACCAGCGAGATCAGCACGTGCTTGGTCGACTCCCGGTTACGGGCGTCACAGGCCACCACCGGGACGTCGGTCGAGATCGCCAACGCGTCCCGGACGTCCTGCGGGTCGTGGTACTGCATCCCGTCGAAGCAGTTGATGGCCACCAGGTACGGCAACCGCCGGTGCTCGAAGAAGTCGATCGCCGCGAAGCAGTCGGCCAACCGGCGGGTGTCGACCAGCACCACGGCACCGATGGCACCCCGGACCAGTTCGTCCCACATGAACCAGAACCGCGTCTGACCGGGCGTACCGAACAGGTACAGGATCAGATCCCGGTCGATCGAGATACGGCCGAAGTCCATCGCCACCGTGGTCGTCGTCTTGCCCGGCACCTGCCGGGTGTCGTCGACGCCCACACCGGCGGAGGTCATGATGGCCTCGGTGGTCAGCGGCGTGATCTCCGAGACCGAGCCGACCAGCGTCGTCTTGCCGACGCCGAACCCACCGGCGATAACGATCTTCGCCGACGTCACGCGCCCGTTCGGGGCAGGCGGCCGCTGCGACATGTCAGAGCCTGCGAAGTCCACTCAGCACCCTCTCCAGCAGTTCAGTGCCCACCGCGTCGTCCGAGTCGTCCAGAATGGTCGGCTCGTGGACCGCGACCAGGCCGTCCGTCGCCATGTCGGCGATGAGCACCCGGGCCACACCGAGCGGGAGTTGCATCCGCGCCGCGATCTCGGCCAGCGACTGCACACGTCCGTCACACAGCGCGGCGATGTACTGGTGCTCCCGGCCCTGACCGCCGTTGCCACCGGCAGCAGCGCGACCGCGCACCGTCGTCTCGACGAGCGCCTCCAAGGCGATGTCGAGCCGGGGACGGGTGCGACCACGGGTCACGGCGTACGGCCGGACCAACGCACCTGTCGGTTCGTCACGATCGACCATCTCGCCACTCACCTCCTTCGCCCCCGGCACCGGCTCTCGCCCGGTGGAACCCGTCGTTGTTGTCGTCGTTCCGTGCCGACCAACTGGTCAGCCCGGTCAGCCCATCATCCCGACAGCCGTACGGGCCTGCGGGGTGAGCGCGTCGCCCACCCGGTCGACCAGCAACGCCATCTCGTAACCGACCTGACCGACGTCACAGCTGCGGGCGGCCAGCACGGCGAACGACGAGCCGTCCGAGATGGACATCAGGAACAGGAAGCCGTTGTCCATCTCGACGACGGTCTGCAACACCGCGCCGCCCTCGAAGCAGCGGGCCGCCCCCTGGGTCAGGCTGACCAGGCCGGACGCGATCGCGGCCAACTGGTCGGCCCGGTCCCGGGGCAGGTCGCGCGACGAAGCGAGGAGCAGGCCGTCGGCGGATACCGCGACCGCGTGCGCGACACCCGGCACCCGGTCGGCGAAGTTGGCCAGCAGCCAACCAAGATCCTGCGTAGTTGTCATCCTTCTTGCTCCTTCTGCCCGCTCCCGCCCGCCGGGCCGAAGCCAGACGGCGAGGATTGCTGCCCGCCCGGAGTCGCGTCCGGGTTGGTGGGGTTGTCCGAGGTGGTCCGGCCGCGTTGCACACCTCGATGGTAGGCCGAGAGCAGACCCCTGACTGCCTCCGGCGTACGTCGCTGCACCGACGCGGCCGGCTTCTCGATCGCCCCTGGCACCAGCTGCGCCATCGGCGTCCGCTTCGGCAGGCCGGTCTGGGTGGTCCCGGCCACCGGTGCCTCGGTCGCGGCCACCGCCGCCCGCCAACCGTCGTCGGCGGCGGTCTGCCAGGAGTTGGGCTGAGGGGCGGGGCGGCGGGCCGGCGGGCCGTCGCCGCGACCGGCGAATCCCCCGTTCGCTGTCGACCCGTTGTCACGCGGCACGCCCCCGGCCGGCGCGGTGTCTGCCATCGGTGCGCTACCTGTCGTCCCTGGTGCGGTGTACTGGGCCGGGTGGATGGCGGTGTCGACGGCGGACTGGGAGGTCCCCGCGCCATTGGTCAACGACTGTCGGGCACCGGCTGACTCCTCCGGACCCGGCTTGCGGGTGCGGAACCAGGCCGACTCCAGCTCCCGGAAGATCGGCAGTTCCATCGTCTCGTCCGCGTACCGCTGCTGGGGGACCTGCTGCGGCGCTGACGGCCGGTTGGCTGCCGGCTGCGCGGCCCGCACCGGCGGCGGCGTCGGCTGGCGGGGTGCCGGCGTCGGCTCGGCGCGCGGCACCCGGGGCAGCTCGGTGGTCATGTCCAGGGCGGCGGAGAGCCGTTCGGGGACCGGCGGGGTGGCCGTGTCCCGGTCGGGATTGGCCACCGGCGGCCAGGCCGGCGGGGCACCGGCACCCGGGGCAGCACCGCCGGAGGTGGGCCGGGACGGCAGCGGGGCACCGGGCGAACCGGACACCGGCGCAGCCGGGCCGGGGTGACCGGCGTACGGGGACGCCGACACCGGGTAGCCGGACATCGGCTGACCGGAAACCGGGTAGCCGGAGACCGGCTGGCCCGACACGGGGTGACCCGACACGGGCTGGCCCGACACCGGGTGACCCGACACGGGCTGGGCGGAGACCGGTGCGACCGGGTACGCCGGCGGTAGCGGCGGTGCCGACACCGGCGGGACCGGCGGAGAGCTGTACGGCCGGGCCTCCGGGCTGCTCGGCAGCTGACGCGGGATGACCGGCTGCTGGGCGGTGTTGTCCGGGTCGTCGGTGCTGCGCCGTTGGGGCAGCGGATCGATCGACTGCCCGTTGGTGGGTCGCGGGGTGAACCCGTCGCTGCCGTTGATCCCGCTGGCACCGGTGAGGTCCGACCAGGCGGGCAGACCGCGCCCGCCGTTGGCCGGGGCGGCGGAGCCGTTGCGCGGAGCCGGGTCGAAGGGCCGGCCGCCGAGGGTGACCTGGTTGCCGGAATCGCCCTGTCGGGGGGCGGGCGGTTGGCCGTTGCCGAGCGCGGGCAGCGCACCGAAGGCCGGCGGGGCACCGGCACCGCCGAAGGCCGGCGACGTGCCGTTGCCGCCGAAGGCCGGCGAGGTGCCGTTGCCACCGAAGGCCGGGGTCGGGGCGGAACCACCGAAGGCCGGCGCGGCACCGCCGAACTGGGGGCCGGGGCCCGGCAGTCCTGGGGTGCCCGGGGCCCGGCCGGTGAGGGCACGCGGCACCAGCACCGAGGTGGGCAGGACGACCTCGGCCACGGTACCCCGGTCGGTGCCGGGCCGCAGCTCGACCTTGACGCCGTGCCGGGAGGCCAACCGGGCCACCACGACCAGGCCCATCATCCGGGAGACGGCCACGTCCACCTGGGGTGGGGTGGCAAGCCGCTCGTTGAGATCGGACAACTGCTCGGCGCTGATGCCGATGCCCCGGTCCTCGACGTAGAGCGACGCGCGGTCACCGACCCGGCGGGCCTCGACCATCACCTGGGAGTCCGGCGGGGAGAACGCCGTAGCGTTGTCGAACAGCTCGGCGACCAGGTGGACCAGGTCGTTGACCGCGTGCGCGGAGACCTCGATGTCGCGGTCGATGACCCCGAACTCGATCCGGGTGTAGTGCTCGACCTCGGACTGGGCGGCACGCAGCACGTCGATGAGGGCGGCCGGCTCGCGCTGCACCCGGGTGGAGTCGGCACCGGCGAGGACCAGCAGGTTCTCGTCGTTACGGCGCATCCGGGTGGCCAGGTGGTCGAGCTGGAACAACTCGGCCAGGCGGTCCGGGTCCTCCTCGCCGCGCTCCAGCCGGTCCAGGTGGCCGATCAGCCGGTCGACCAGGATCTGCGAGCGGCGGGCGAGGTTGACGAACATCGTCGCGACCGAGGAGCGGAGTGCGGCCTGCTCGGCGGCGGTCCGGACGGCCTCCAGGTGGACGGCGTTGAACGCCTCGGTCACCTGGCCGAACTCGTCGCGGCTGCGCACCGGCAGCGGCTCGGCGATCTGGTTGGCCAACTGGGCCGGGGACTGTTGCCCGGTGAACTGCGGGTCCCGCAGCCGGGCCACCGCCTGCGGCAGCCCGAACTGGGCGATCGACAGGGCACCCTGACGCAGCTCGCGCAGGGAACGGGCCATCGAGCGGGCGACCAGGTAGGCGAACAGGATCGCCAGCAGCAGCATGCTGAGCAGCAGGCCGGTCTCCAGGAAGACCTGACGCTGGACGTCGGAGCGCAACTCGTCGGCCTTGGCGACGACGTCGCTGTCGAGGCGTACCTCCACGGACCGGTTGAGCTGGGCGTACGCGACCATGGCCGCGTCCCACTGGTCGGTGCTGAAGGTGAGGCCGTCGAGCTTGTCGCTGTTGAGCGCGCTGACCTGGCCGGCGTAGATGTCCGCCTGACGCCGGTCGGAGCCGGAGATGGTCTGGTCCTGGAACTCGCGCTCGGCGCGACTGGCCACCGCCTGGAAGCTCTGCAGGGCCTGCTGCTCACCGGTGTTGCTGGAGATGTACAGCTCCCGCAGGGCGGGCGTGTACGCCTTCTGGAGCAGCACCTGGTGCACCGCGATCCGGCGGACGGAGGCGTACTCCTTGGCGCGGGCCATCGCGGCGGCGGCGCGCATCTGGTCGCTCAGGTCGTTGTCACCGGCGAGCTGGGTGGCCGAGTCACGGATGGTGATCAGATTGTTGATCAGGCCGGTGTACCGGCTGACCGCCTCACTGAGCCGGAGCTTGCCGTTGTAGACCTGGCTGCGGATGCCGGGCATCTCCGTCAGGTCGCTGTCGATCCGGTCGAGCTGCGCCTCCAGGGTCGCCGGCAGGCCCTCGATCTCGGCGCGCTGTTGCGAGTAGGGCGACTTCGACTGGTCGACCCGTTGGTTGACCCGGTTGTACGCCTCCTGGTATTGCGCGCGAGCCTGCCCCTTCGGCGACCCGAGCAGGAGGACGGCGTTGGTGCGCTCGTCCTGGAGGGTGTTGACGAGGTCACCGGAGTAACCCACCAGGTTGGCCAGGTCGCCGGCCCGGTTGGCGTTGTTGAGCGTCTGCAGGTGGTCCACCAGCCCGCTGGTGCCCACGACGACCGTGGCGATGGTCGGCACGATCATGATCAGCCCGAGCTTGGACCAGATCGGCATGTCGCGGAGCCGGCCGGCCGGCCGACGCAGACGCGACAGGAAGGAGTTCGCCGTCGTTGGCCGTTTGCTCACGTCACCGCCCTCGCGATTACAGCGTCTCCGCGTTGCCACGGGCAACGCCCAGCAGCCGACCCGGCGGGTCGGACCTCCGAGATTCCATCACGCCTCCCCTGAAAGAGAAAGCCCAGGTTGTCGGTCGCCGGAGGTGTGATGAGATGTTGATGCAATTTGATCGCAATCCGTCTTTCCGGAGTTACCCAAAGTAATGGAATATCGCCACCGCGTCGTGCTCCTCGCCGGCCCCTCCGGGTCCGGAAAGTCGTATATAGCGCAACGAACCGGCCTTCCCGTGCTCTGCCTGGACGACTTCTACAAGAACGGTGATGACCCTACGTTGCCGCGACGAAACGGACTGGTCGACTGGGACGCGCCCGAGTCGTGGGACGCGGGAACGGCCGTGGAGACAATTGACCGACTGGCCCAGCAGGGCCGGGCCGAAGTGCCCGTCTATGCGATCGGTGCGGATCGCCGGGTGGCCACCCGGCCATTTGACGTGACCGGATCGCCACTTTTCATCGCCGAAGGGATTTTCGCCGCCGACATCGTCGAGGAGTGCCGCCGACGAGGGCTGCTCGCCGGGGCGTACGCGCTGCGTCGACCGCGCGGGGCGACCTTCGTCCGCCGGCTGGCCCGGGACCTGTCCGAGCAGCGCAAGGCGCCGAAGGTGCTGATCCGGCGCGGGGTGGCGCTGCTGCGCGCCGAACCGGCGGTGCTGCGCCGGCAGACCGGCCTCGGCGCCGAGGCGGCCCACGCGCGGGAGATCCTGCGCCGGGTGGCCGACCTGGTCGCCGGCCACCCGCACCGCTGAGTCAGCCGATCAGCTTCGCGTACGCCGGCTTGATCACCTCGTCGATGATCGCCAACCGCTCGTCGAACGGGATGAAGGCGCTCTTCATCGCGTTGACCGTGAACCACTGGAGTTCCTTCCAGCCGTAGCCGAAGTTCTCCACCAGCAGCGCCATCTCCCGCGACATCGACGTGCCGCTCATCAGCCGGTTGTCGGTGTTCACCGTCACCCGGAACCGCAGCTCGCGCAGCAGCCCGATCGGGTGTTCGGCGATCGACGCCACCGCGCCGGTCTGCACGTTCGACGACGGGCACAGCTCCAGCGGGATCCGCTTGTCCCGCACGTACGCGGCCAGCCGGCCGAGCGTCGGCACCGGACCCGGGGTGATGTCGTCGACGATCCGCACCCCGTGGCCGAGCCGGTCCGCCCCGCACCACTGGATCGCCTGCCAGATCGACGGCAGGCCGAACGCCTCACCGGCGTGGATGGTGAAGTGGAAGTTCTCCCGCTGGAGATACTCGAAGGCGTCCAGGTGGCGGGTGGGCGGGAAACCGGCCTCGGCACCCGCGATGTCGAAGCCCACCACCCCGGCGTCGCGGTGCCGGACGGCCAGCTCGGCGATCTCCTGCGACCTGGCGGCGTGCCGCATCGCGGTGAGCAGGGTGCCGACCCGGATCGGGGTGCCCGCCGCAGCGGCCTCCGCGCTGCCCTCCACGAACCCGGCGACGACCGCCTCGACCACCTCGTCCAGGGTGAGGTTCTGCTCCAGGTGCTGCTCGGGGGCGAACCGGACCTCGGCGTACACCACACCGTCGGCGGCCAGGTCGAGCGCGCACTCACGGGCCACCCGGCGCAGCGCCGCAGCGGTCTGCATGACCGCGACGGTGTGCGCGAACGTCTCCAGGTAGCGCTCCAGCGAACCGGAGTGCGCCGCCTCCGCGAACCACCGGCCGAGCGCCTCCGGATCGGTGCTCGGCAGCTCGTGCCCCACCTCGGCGGCCAGCTCGACGACCGTCGCCGGCCGCAGGCCGCCGTCGAGATGATCGTGCAGCAGCGCCTTCGGGACCTTGACGATGTCCTCGTATCGGATTGCGACCATCCCCCGACCCTAGTCACGCCCCCCAACGGACCGCGATCAGGCTCACGCCGACCCGCCGACCCGCCGACCCGCCGACCCGCCGACCCGCTGACCCGCCGACCCGGGCGCGGGACCCGCGCATCGGGCAGACATGCCGGCGGCCCGGCCGGCCGTGCGCCGTAGGCTGCTGCGGGTGACCGCGCCGCACCCGTTCGAGCAGCCCGTCGACGCGACGCACCCACAGATCGTCGCCCGGCTGCGCTGCCCGGTCTGCACCCAGCCGCTGGCCGCCGCCACCGACACCCGCGCGTTGCGCTGCCCCCGCCGGCACAGCTTCGACCTGGCCCGCCAGGGGTACGTCACCCTGCTCGCCGGCCGGGCCCCGCACGTCGGGGACACCGCCGAGATGGTCGCCGCCCGCGCCGACTTCCTGGCCGCCGGGCACTACGACATGATCTCGTCCACCCTGGCCGAGGCGGCGGCATCCGCCCTGTCAACGCCCACCGGCCCCGCCGAAGCGAGCGAACCGGCCGAAGCCAGCGAACCGGCCGACCCGACCGGACCGGCAGCCGCGAACAGGCTGCCAGCATCGACCCCGGCAACGGGAAATGGGCCGGCCCAGGTCAGCGGACCGGCAGCCCAGGCCGGGCCGGCAGCCGCGAGCGGACCGGCCGAGGCGAGCGGGGAGGTGGACCGGGCGGTAGGCGGGTCGGAGCGGGTGGGCTTCGGGGCGTACCCGCTGGTGGTGGAGGCCGGGGCGGGCACCGGGCGGCACCTCGCGGCGGTGCTGGCGGCGCTGCCCGACGCCGTGGGTCTGGCCCTGGACGTCGCCAAGCCGGCGCTGCGCCGCGCCGCCCGCGCCCACCCCCGGGCCGCCGCCGCGCTCGCCGACACCTGGCAGCGGTTACCGCTGGCCGACCGGTCGGTGGCCGTGCTGCTCGACGTCTTCGCCCCGCGCAACGGCGACGAGTTCCACCGGGTGCTGCACCCCGCCGGGGTGCTGCTGGTGGTCACCCCCACCGACGCCCACCTCGCCGAGCTGGTCGACGTGCTCGGGCTGCTGCGGGTCGACCCGGCCAAGGCCGACCGGGTCGCCGACAGCCTCGCCGGGCGGTTCACCCCGGAGCACACCGCCGTGCACACCGCCCGGCTCACCCTCGACCGGGCCGAGGTGGCCACCCTGGTCGGGATGGGGCCGAGCGCCTGGCACACCGACCCGGCGCGGCTCGCCGCCGCGATCGACGCGCTGCCCACCCCGGTCACGGTGACCGCGTCGGTACGCCTGACCACCTGGCGTCCCCGCTGACCACGGTGTCACCAGGGGAACCGCCCCCGTCGACCACGACGTGCCCGGGGACCCGCCGGCCCACTGGCCCACGAGGGGCCTGGCGGGCCACCGGCTCAGGTGGACAGGTCGACCTCTTCCCAGCCCGGCGGCTCGTCGTGGTACGGGCCGCGCAGCATCACCGCCCACTCCAACGCCCACCGGCGCTGGCCGATCGCGTTCGCGTCCACCAGGCCGGGCAGCCGGTGCCCCGACTTCTCCACCTCCAGGTACGCCCAGTCCAGGCAGTAGTGCAGGTCGAGCAGGGCGGCGGCGTCCGCCGGGTGCTGCGGGGCGGCCAGGATGCGGGCCCGCCACTGGCCGAAGGTCTCCCCCCCGGCCAGGTACGGCATCCGCTCCACCAGCCGTTCGTCCACCGGGATGGTCGGGTCGAGCTGCTTGCTCAGGCCCAGCACCCAGGACAGCGAGAAGAGCGCGTCGTGGTGCAGGACGAACGAGCGGTGGTCGCCCTTGCCGCCCACCACGAACTGCCACTCGGGCGGGGTGACCATGTCGACCAGGTGGGAGTCGAGCAACCAGCTCATCGCCGTCTGCGCCGGCATCCCGAAGCAGCGGGCCAGGATCAGGTGCAGCACCGCGATGCGGGCCTCGATCTCCACGGTGGGACGCAGTTCGATCTCGTCGCCCGGCTCCCAGACCAGGGGAAACTGGGTCGGTGGCAGGGGCAGGCGCAGCCGGGACAACTCGTCGAGGCTCGCCTCGCGGACCTCGCGGGGATCGGGCGCGGCTACCAGCACGATCGGATTCCCTGTCTGCTCACGCGGCGTCACCGCCGTTCGGTCCCCCTGACCAGGGAGGATAGCGTTCCGTTGCGACCGGCACCATGCCGGCCGACCCCTGTCGGTCGACCGGCCGCCAGGGGTGACGACCTGTCAGCCGATCCGCTCGATGACCAGCGGCGACGTCGTCGGCGCGACGGTCGACACCCGCACCGCGCGGGCGGCCTCCGCAGCCGCCGCCGGCAGTCGGGTCGCATCGTCGGCGCGCAGCTCGTACAGCGGTTCGCCGACCCGCACCGGGTCGCCGGGCCGCTTGTGCAGCACCACCCCGGCGGCGGCACTGACCGGGTCCTCCTTGCGGGCCCGGCCGGCGCCGAGCCGCCACGCGGCCACCCCGATGGCGTACGCGTCGACCGACTCGACGTAGCCGTCGGTGTCGGCCCGGACCACCTCGGTCTCGTGGGCCGTCGGCAGCGGGGCGTCGGGGTCCCCACCCTGGGCGCGGATCATCGCCCGCCAGGCGTCCATCGCCCGCCCGTCGCGCAGCGCGGCGGCCGGGTCGGCGTCGGGCAGACCGGCCGCGTCGAGCATCTCCCGGGCCAACGCCAGGGTCAGCTCCACCACGTCGGCCGGGCCACCACCGGCGAGCACCTGCACCGACTCGGTCACCTCGATCGCGTTGCCGACGGTCAGACCGAGCGGGGTGGACATGTCGGTGAGCAGGGCGACCGTGCGCACCCCGTGGGCGTCCCCGAGCGCCACCATGGTCCGGGCCAGCTCGCGGGCGTCGGCCACGTTCTTCATGAACGCGCCGGAGCCGACCTTGACGTCGAGGACCAGCGCCCCGGTGCCCTCGGCGATCTTCTTGCTCATGATCGAGCTGGCGATCAGCGGGATCGCCTCCACGGTGCCGGTGACGTCGCGCAACGCGTACAGCTTGCGGTCGGCCGGGGCGAGTGCGGCGCCGGCCGCGCAGATCACCGCGCCGACGTCGCGGAGCTGGGCGATGAACTCGTCGTTGCTCAGCGCCGCCCGCCAGCCGGGGATCGACTCCAGCTTGTCCAGCGTGCCGCCGGTGTGCCCGAGCCCCCGGCCGGAGAGCTGCGGCACCGCACCGCCGCAGGCCGCGACGAGTGGGGTGAGCGGCAGGGTGATCTTGTCGCCGACGCCGCCGGTGGAGTGCTTGTCGACCGTCGGCCGGGCCACCGCCGACAGGTCCAGCCGCTCCCCGCTGGCGATCATCGCGGCGGTCCACCTGGCGATCTCCGCCGCCGTCATGCCGCGCAGCAGGATCGCCATGGCCAGCGCCGACATCTGCTCGTCGGCCACCAGCCCCCGGGTGTACGCGTCGACCACCCAGTCGATCTGACCGTCGCTGAGCACACCCCCGTCCCGTTTGGCCCGGATGACGTCGACCGCGGTAAAAGCACTCACCGTTGAGTTCCTTCTGAAGTCGTTGCAGTAACCGGCGTGAGGGCCGGACGGGTCAGGAGGCGGCCCAACGGGCCGGGATCTCCAGCGGCGGCTCACCCTCGCCGGCCCAGAAGATGGTGCCCTCCGCGTCCACCACCACGACCCTCGGCGTCCGGGCCAGTCCCCAGTTGATCGCCTCCGCCGGGTCGCCCCAGCTCGGCCCCTCCTCCAGCACCCCGGGCCCCGCCTCGTCGGTGTCCCCCGCCGACCGCTCCCAGTACGCCGTCCAGATCTGCTGCCCGGCGGAGAGGTCCGGGTGCACGAAGACGGTGCCCCGGCCCCGCCAGGCGGCCAACCGGTCCGGCACCACCGGCACCGGGGTCCCGCAGACGACCGCCTCGATGTCGGCCACGTCGAAGGCGTGCGGCAGCAGCTCCGCCATCCGCAGCGGGCCCGTCCTCGACTCGACCAGGCACTCCGGGCCGCCGTTCTCCCAGAGCAGTTGCCGGCACCGGCCGCACGGCATCAGCGGCTCACCGTTCGCGTCGACGCAGGACATCGCGACCAGCCGCCCGCCGCCGGTCGCGTGCAGCGCCGACACCACCCCGCACTCGGCGCAGAGGGTCACCCCGTAGCCGGCGTTCTCCACGTTGCAGCCGACCACCACCCGGCCGTCGTCGACCAGGGCCGCCGCGCCGACCGGGAACTTCGAGTACGGCACGTAGGCGTGCCGCATCACCTCGGTGGCGGCGGCCCGCAGACGCTCCCAGTCGATCTCGCTCATCCCCTCATTCTGCCCAGGTCACCCCGCCCGGGTGCGGGAAGGGTGCCGGTCAGCCGCCCGTCGTCCACCGCCGCCCGGCGGGCCGTACCCGGACGGCGTCGTCGGGAACGGTGCGGGCCCGGCAGGGAGGTCCCCGCCGGGCCCGCACCGGGCCGGTCTCTCAGCCCTTGACGTACGGCTTGCCGTCGGCGGCGGGCGCCCGGACCCGACCGACCAGCCCGGCCACCGCCAGGATGGTCGCCAGGTAGGGCAGCATGGCCAGGAACTGGCTGGGGATGCTGCTGCCGATCGCGCCGAGGTAGGTGGCGAGCTGGTCGGCGAAGCCGAAGAACAGCGCGGCGAGCAGCGCCCCCGTCGGGCTCCACCGGCCGAAGATCAACGCGGCCAGGGCGATGAAGCCCTTACCGCCGATCATGTTCTTGGTGAAGCTGTAGAGCGCCAGGGTGTACGACGCGCCACCGATGCCGGCGACCACCCCGGCCAGCAGCACGTTGCGGTAGCGCAGGCCCAGCACCTTGACCCCGAGGGTGTCGGCGGCGGTCGGGTGCTCGCCCACCGACCTGGTCCGCAGACCCCACCGGGTCCGGAACAGCGCGAGGTGGATGACGAGCACCAGCAGCAGGCCGAGATAGAGGAAGATGTTGCCCCGGAACAGCGCCGGGCCGAGCAGCGGGATGTCCTTCAGCAGCGGGATCTCCCAGTTGCCGAAGCGCGGCGCACTGTTGTACTTGTCGGCGTTGGTCTGCATCAGCCGCTCGTAGAGGAAGCCGGTGACGCCGACCGCCAGCAGGTTGAGCACCACCCCCATGACGACCTGGTCGACCAGGTAGCGGATGGCGAAGACGGCCAGCAGCAGCGAGATGAACGCACCGCCGATCGCCGCCGCCACCAGACCCACCCAGACGCTGCCGCTGAGGCTGCCGAACAGCGCGCCGCTGAACGCGCCCATCAGCAACTGCCCCTCGATGGCGACGTTGACCACGCCCGACCGCTCGCAGAGCACCCCGGCGAGCGCACCGAAGACCAGCGGCAGGGCCAGGATGAAGGTGCCCCGCACGATGTTGACCATCGGCATGAAGTTGCGGCCCTCGGGGGCGGCGGAGACCTGCCAGCACAGGAAGCTCAGCACGAAGCCGACCAGCCCCACGCCGAGGACCACTGTGAACCAGCGCTTCGGGACCCCGGCCAGCAGCGCGCCGCCGGCTGCGGCGGCGACGACCCCGAACAGGATCGCGCCGAGGGTGCCCTGGATCTCCAGCGCCGCGCCGCCCTCGGTCTCGCTGAGGGTGAACCGGGCCTGCTGGCCGGTGGCTAGCGCCCCGAACAGCACGGCGGCGAGCACGCCCAACGCCAGCAGGACCAGGCCGACCTTACGGGGGCGGGTCCAGAAACCCTCGTCGACCGCGGCCACGGCGACGTCGGGAACAGCGGTGGTGGACATGCCTCACCAGCCCTTCGCGAGGCTCGTCTGCAACCGGGCGGCACGGGCGGCCCGGAGCTGGAAGATCGCCTTCACCAGGGCCGGCGCGGCGATGAAGATGACGATCAGCGCCTGGAGCACGGTGACCAGCTCCAGCGAGATCCCGGAGTACGACTGCATCCGGTTGCCACCGGCCTGGAGCGCGCCGAACAGCAGCGCCGCCAGCAGCACCCCCCACGGCTTCACCCGGCCGAGCAGCGCCACCAGGATGCCGTCGAAGCCGATCTGCGCGATCACCAGCGGGGTGAGCGCGTTCGCGGTGGAGCCCAGCACCATCTGGCTGCCGCCGAGGCCGGCGAGCATCCCGGCGATCACCATCACCAGCACGTACGTCTTGGTGACGCTGATGCCGGCGGTCCGCGCCGCATCCGGGTTGGCCCCGACGGCCCGCAGCTCGAAGCCGAGCGTCGACCGGTTGAGCAGCCAGGCGATGGCCCAGGTGGCCAGCACCGCGAGCAGAATCCCGGCGTGCACCCGCAGGTTGTCGCCGAGCAGCCGGGGCAGCGCGGCGGAGGAGTCGACCGGGCGGCTGATCGCGTCCGCCCGGTCCGGGTTCTGCACACCGTTCTGCACAATGATCCAGGACAGGAAGTAGACCGCGACGTAGTTGAGCATGATCGTGTTGATCACCTCGTGCGCACCGGTCCGGGCCTTGAGGATGCCGGGGACGAAACCCCAGACCGCGCCGCCGACCGCACCGGCGATCAACGCGACGACCAGGTGCACCACCGGCGGCAGCGGCAACGCGAACCCGGCCACGGCGGCCAGGATCACGCCCATCGTCGCCTGGCCCTGCGCGCCGATGTTGAACAGCCCGCCCCGGAAGGCGAGCGCGACCGACAGGCCGGTGAACACCAGTGGCGCGGTGTAGGTGAGGGTCTCCGAGATCGGGCTCATCGCGGCGGTGAAGCCGGACGCCTCCGGGTCGAAGACCGCCCCCTTGAACAGGTTGGCGTACGCCTCGCTGACCACCGTCCAGCTGGCGTCGAGCGCGTCGGCCGGGCGGGCCGTGATGTAGCCGTAGGTGGCCAGCACCTCCGGGTCCGACACGATGATCAGGACCGCGCCGACCAGCATCGCCAGCACCAGAGCGAGGACGGTGACGGTCACCGTGTTGGCGGCCCAGAGGTTGTCCAGGAAGAGCCGGCCCAGCGTGGGCCGGGGCCCCGGCGCGGGCTGCTTCGGTGCGGTCATCGTGGCGCCCCGGTCGGCCTTGCCGGTCGCGGTCAGCTCCGCCTCGGTCGCCGGTTCCTTGTCCGGGGAGCCGGACACCGGGTTGGGGTCGCTCATGCCGTCACCTCGCTGCACGCGGTGCCGGCGGGAGGCACCGGGGCGCGGTGTCGATGATTCACTCGCTGCCGCTCGCTCATGCCTCGTCCTCGTTGCCAGGGCTCTCGGGGGTCGGTGCCGCGTCGCCGGTCGTACCGTCGGCCACCCCGGTCGGGTCGCCCGCCGGGGCCGACCCGGCGGCGTCGGGGGTGATGCCGGCCATCAGCAGGCCGATCTCCTCGCGCGGGGTGTCCGGGCCGACGATGCCGATGATCCGGCCCCGGTACATCACCGCGATCCGGTCGGCGAGGCCGATCACCTCGTCCAACTCGCTGGAGACGACCATGACGGCGGTGCCGACGTCGCGCTCGCGGATGACCCGGCTGTGGATGAACTCGATCGAGCCGACGTCCACGCCCCGGGTGGGCTGGGCGGCGATGAAGAGCTTCAGCGGCCGGGACAGCTCCCGGGCCACGATCACCTTCTGCTGGTTGCCGCCGGAGAGGGTGCCCACCGCCGCGTCCGCCGACGGGGTACGCACGTCGAACTGTTCGATCCGCTCCCGCGCCGACGAGGCGATCGCGTCCGGCCGCAGCGCCAGCCCCTTGCCGAACGGCGGCCGGTCGTAGATGTCGAGGACCAGGTTCTCCGCGACGCTGAACTCCTTGACCAGGCCGTCGACACTGCGGTCCTCGGGGACGTAGCCGACCCCGGCGCGGAGCACCTTCTTGGTGGACCAGCCGTGGATCGGCTCGCCGTCGAGGGTCACCGTGCCGGCGAGCGTCGGGCGCAGCCCCATGATCGCCTCGATCAGCTCGGTCTGCCCGTTGCCCTGCACGCCGGCCACGCCGAGCACCTCACCGGCGCGAACGGTCAGGTCGATGCCGTCCACCGCGCGGATCTGCCGGTCGTCGTCGACGACCAGGCCGGCGACCTCCAGCATCGGCCGCCCCGGGGTGGCGGGCTGCTTGTCGACGGTGAGCCGGACGTTGCGGCCGACCATCAGCGCGGCCAACTCGTCCCGGCTCGCCTCGGGGGAGGCGGTGCCGACGGTCCGGCCCCGCCGGATCACGGTGATCCGGTCGGCGATGGCCTTGACCTCGCCGAGCTTGTGGGTGATGAAGACGATCGACTTGCCGGCCGCCTTGAGCGACCGCATGACCGTGAGCAGCTCCTCGGTCTCCTGCGGGGTGAGCACGGCGGTCGGCTCGTCCAGGATCAGCAGGTCGACGTCGCGGGTGAGCGCCTTGACGATCTCGACCCGCTGCTGGATGCCGACCGGCAGGTCCTCGATCACCGCGTCCGGGTCGACCCGCAGGTTGTACCGGGCGGAGACCTCGGCCACCTCGCGGCGGGCCCGCCGCCGGTCGAGGAAGCCGACGACGCCGCCCCGGACCTGCTCCGCGCCGAGCATGATGTTCTCGGTCACGGTGAAGACCGGCACCAGCATGAAGTGCTGGTGCACCATGCCGATCCCGGCCCGGATCGCGTCCGAGGGGCCCTTGAGCCGCAGCGGCTGGCCGTCGACCAGGATCTCGCCCTCGTCGGGCTGGTAGAGCCCGTAGAGCACGTTCATCAGGGTCGACTTGCCGGCGCCGTTCTCGCCGAGCAGGGCGTGGATCTCTCCAGGCTCCACCGTCAGGTCGATGTGATCGTTGGCGACCAGATCACCGAACCGCTTGGTGATGCCGCGCAGTTCGAGTCTCAGCGCAACCTCCTGGAGTGCGAGCGATGGTGCAGCCTAGCTGCCGGTCGACCGGCCACCGGGGTGCCGGCCGGCCGGTGCGCGGACCGGCCGCCCCGACGCCCGTGGATTCCCCACGTACGCCGGGACGGCCGGTCGTCATGCCTGGTGCCCGCCGGCCTCCGCTGCCGATGATCCCATCGCGGCGGCCGACGCGGCGGTCACTTGGTCGGCTGGGCCTTCGAGGTGACCGTGATGGTGCCGGCGGCGATGTCCGCCTTCAGCTTCTCGACCTCGGCCTTGAGGTCCGCCGGGACCTTGCTGTCGAAGTCGTGGTACGGGGCGATCGAGACACCGTTGTTGGCGAGGTTGCCGACGAAGCCCGGGGTGGCGGCGAGCTTCTCGCCACCGGCGGCCTTGAGCACGGCGTCCTTGACGGCGTCCGGGATGTTCTTGACCACGGTGGTCAGCAGCGCCGCGCAGTCCGGGGTGCTCTCGCAGCCGTCGACGTCGACCCAGACGACCGAGTACTTGCCACCCGAGGCCTTCGCCGCGGAGGTGGTGCCGAGGCCCGCGCCGCCGGCGACCGGCATGACGATGTCCGCGCCCTGGGCGACCAGCGCGTCGGAGACCTTCTTGCCCTCGTCCTGCTTGGCGAAGTCGTTGGTGAAGGAACCCTTCTGGGTCGCCTTGTCCCAGCCGAGCACCTGGACGTTCTTGCTCTTGGTCTTGTTGTAGTGCGCCACGCCGTCGGCGAAACCGTCCATGAAGATGGTCACCGGCGGGATCGGCAGGCCACCGTAGGTGCCGACCTTGCCGCTCTTGGTCATCCCGGCGGCCAGGTAACCGGCCTGGAAGGCGGCCTGGGCGGTGTCGAACTGCATCGGGTAGACGTTGGCCGTGGCCGGGTTCGCGTCCACGATGCCGAACTGCTGGTTCGGGTTCGCGGCGGCGATCTTCTTGGTGGCGTCCTGCATCAGGCCACCGACGGCCAGGATGAAGTCGCACTTCTGGTTGACGTACCCGGTCAGGTTGACCTCGTAGTCCGCCTCGGCCTTGGACGCGACGTACTTGATGTCGATCTTGTCGTTGGCCTTCTTGGCCTCCTCCAGGCCCTTCCAGGCGGAGGTGTTGAACGACTTGTCGTCGATGCCGCCGACGTCGGTCACCATGCAGGCGCTGTACTTCTTGTCGCCGCTGCCACCGGCGTTGTTGTCGTCGTCCGGCGCCTCACCACACGCGGCGGCACCCAGCACGAGCCCACCCGCCGCGATGGCAGAGGCGATCCGCATCCCACGCACAGAGCGCAAGACGTCTCCTTCCATTGCTCACCGCCTCGTGCGGTGGCAGCCCTTGAACCGGCGAGCGTTGTGCCGCCGGCATCCCACGTTACGGACGGGAGCGTAGCCCGCCGTCCACCCACCGGCCGCCAATCGTGCACGACTGTTGAACGCTCGTTATCCCGGCGTAACCCGGGCGTGGGGCACATCACTCAGCGTGCCAGTGCCGACCGGCCCGGTGTCGCGAACGCCCGTTTCCCGGCGGCCCCGCCGACCGTCGCCGGCTACCGCCAGAACACCGCCACGGCGGCCGTGACCAGGGTCAACCCGACGATCGCCAGGAAGTGACCACGGGCCACCTGCTCCCGCTTCCGGGAGAAGAAGACCATGACGAAGATGAGCAGGGCCAGCACCAACTTGGTAACAAGCTTCGCGGGGGCCGGCTCGTCGCCGTCACGTAGCGGCGCGGACAGGCCCACGCCGGTCAGCAACTGGATCACCGAGCCCCAGAGCATGGCCGCGTTGATCCGCAGCCGGCCGCTGACGTACTGGGCGACCGCACCGCCGAGGAGCAGCGCGAAGCCGATCAGATGGACGTAGAGAAGGATCAGTCGGAGAGCTTCCACGCGAGCCATCCTCCCCCATCAACGACACTTTGTAGTAGGTGCCCCGCCGGCTGAGCTCAATCCGTGATCTCCCCCGGCCACGGCAGGCCGCCCGCCCACGCTCCGCAGCTCAAGATCGTGCTCGAACCATGGTGTAGTGGCCTGCTCGCACGGAAGCCACTACAACCAGGTTCGAGCACGATCTTCCAGGAGACCCCCACGGAAAGGGCAAGACGGGCGCGGGTGGGGCGGGAGCGGGGGTGGGCGGGGGTGGGCGGGGTGGTGTGGAGGTGCGGGGCGCGGGGTGGTGCGGGGGCGCGGGCGGTGCGGGGGTGGGCGTGCGGGGTGGGGGTGCGGGGGTGCGGGGCGGGTGGGGTGGGGGTCAGAGGTGCCAGAGTTGGAAGGTGGGGCCGTCGCCGGGAAGGGTGGTGCTGCCGTCGGCGGACGGGTGCAGGGCCGGGGCGCCCCCGTAGACGTTCTCACCGGCCGGACGGGATGCGGCGCTGCCCCCGTACGGCAGGCCGGTCAGCCGCACCGGTGGGCCGGCGGCCCGGCGGGCCAGTACCAGCACCGTGCCGGCCGTCGCCTCGCGTAGGAAGACCAGTGTGTCGGCGTCCGCATGCACCCAGCGCAGTCCGCCGTGCCGCAGCGCCGGGGTGTCCCGCCGCAGCGCCAGCAACGCCCGGTACGCGGCGAACGTCCCGGCGTCCCAGCTCTGCGGCCGGTGCCACGGCATCGGGGTACGCGAGCCCTCGCCGTTGCCGCCGGTCAGGCCCAGCTCGTCACCGGCGAAGACCACCGGGGTACCGGGCATGGTGGCGAGCAGCCCGGCGGCCACCTCCTGCCGGGCCGCGTCGCCAACCACCGTGCGGATCCGGGCCGAGTCGTGCGAGCCGAGCAACTGCCACGAATGGGTGTACGACCGCCAGGAGATCAGCGACCGGAAGCTGTCCATGGTGGCGAGCACGGCACGGGCGTCCCGCCGCCGCACCCCGCCCGGCGTCCCGAGGAAGTTCGGCACCGGCTCACCGCCCTGCCCCGACAAGCCCCCCGGCCCCGGCCCCCGCCCGCCCGCAGAACCCGCAGGACCCGGTGCGCCGGCCGGCCGGTGGGCAGGGCCCTCGCGGCGCAGCCAGGACCAGACCGGGTCGGTGAAGCCGACGTAGTTCATCGTGCCGTGCCAGCCGTCGCGGTCCAGGTCACCGGTGTGGTCGTGACCGTGCTCGGCGAGCAGCAGCCCGTCGGGGCGGGTCTGCACGACCACCTCCCGCAGCAACCGCGCCACCTCGTGGGTGTACGCGTCCGCGCCCCGCCGCCCGGTCATGTTGGCCACGTCGACCCGCCACCCGTCCAGCCCGTACGGCGGACGCAGCCAGCGGCGTAGCGGCGAGTCCGGATCGGTGGCGAAGCGGCGGCGCAGTTCGGCGCTGCCCCAGTTGAGCTTGGGCAGCGATCGCACCCCGTTCCACGACTCGTAGCCGGTGGCCGGGTCGAAGTAGTACAGCTCCCGTTCGGGGGCGTCGGCGTCGGCCAGGGCGCGGGTGAACCACTCGTGCGCGTCGCCGGTGTGGTTGCTGGTGATGTCGCCGAGCAGCCGCCAGCCCCGGGCCCGGACGGCGTCGGCCAGCCGGACCAGCGCCGCCTCCCCGCCGAGCAGTGGATCGACGGTGTCGAAGCCGGCGGCGTCGTAGCGGTGGTTGGAGCGGGCCGGGAAGACCGGCGTCAGGTAGACGGTGTTGACGCCGAGCCGGTCCAGGTGGTCGAGCCGTTCGGTGATGCCGTCGAGGTCGCCGCCGTAGAACTGGCGTGGGGTCTGCGGGCCGTACCCGATGACCGGGGTGTCCCAGTCGCAGGGGATCGCCCAGTCCGGCGGGGTGCGGTCGGCGGCGGCGGCGGAGCGGGCGAACCGGTCGGGGAAGATCTGGTAGATCACCGCGTCCCGGGCCCAGGCCGGCGGCGGGGCGTGACTGACCAGCTTGAAGTCGCCGTGGTCGGGCACGTCGTGGTCGACCTGACCGGCGGCGTTGAGCCAGCGGTAGCCGGTCGTTCCGGTCAGCATGAACCGGTAGTTGCTGACCGGGTTGCGGACCTCGACGTCGGCCCGCCACCACACGTCGTGGCCGTCGTGGCGGTCGACGGTGGCCTCGACGAAACGCGGTTCACCGTCGGCGGTGGTGCGGACGTGCACCTGCCGGACGTCGGTGCCGTCGGGTACCCGGACGAAGACCGGCACGGTCTGCCCGAGGGCGGGTTCCTGCTCGGGCACGTACAGCGCCGAGCCGTCGTGGTGCGGCGACAGGGACATGGCGTGGCCTTTCGGTTCAGCCCTTGACGGCCCCGGCGGTGAGGCCGGAGACGATGTAGCGCTGGAGGAGCTGGAAGACCAGCACGGTGGGGATCGCGGTGAGCAGGGTGCCCGCCGCGAAGATCCCGAAGTTGTTGTTCCGCTCCCCCGCCACCAGGCCGAACATGCCGACCGCGAGGGTCTTGGAGCCGGTGTCGGTGAGGAACACGTTGGCGATCATGAATTCGTTGATCGTGCCGATGAACGACAGCAGCGCGGTCACCGCCAGGATCGGCGCCACCAGCGGCAGCATGATCCGGAAGAAGACCTGCGCGTGGCTGGCGCCGTCCATCGTGGCCGACTCGTCCAGCTCGCGGGGCAGGGTGTCGAAGAACCCCTTCATCAGCCAGGTGTTCATGCCCAGCGCGCCGCCCATGTAGAGCAGGAACAGTCCCCACGGGGTGTTGAAGCCGATCGACGGCCACAGGTCGGTGACCCGGGTGAAGATCAGGAAGATCGCCACGATCGCCAGGAACTGCGGGAACATCTGGATCAGCAGCAGGGTCAGCAGCCCGACCCGCCGCCCGGCGAAGCGCATCCGGGAGAACGCGTACGCCGCCAGCGCGGACAGGAAGATCGACGCGAAGCTCGCCCCGCCCGCGATGAGCAGCGAGTTGAGGAACCAGCGGCCGAACTCCGTCCGCTCGAACAGGTCGCCGAAGTTCGACAGCGACGCCCCGGTGGGCAGCAGCTCGGTCGACGAGAGGGTGCCGAGCGGGTTGAGTGCGGCGGAGAGCACGAACAGGATCGGGAAGAGGCTGAACGCCACCGCCAGCACGCCGACCACGTGCCGCCAGCCGACCTGGGTGAACCACCGGCCCGGACGTCGGCCACCGCGTACCGCGGCAGCCGGCCGACCGGCACGCGGGCCGGCGGCATCCGACCGGACGACGGGTGCGGCGGGGGCCGCCGGCCCGGCGGCGTGGGGACGGGTCGTCACGAGTAGACCTCCTCCTGCTGGCGGGTGCGCCGGAAGCTGACCGCCGAGACCGTGGCCACGATCGCGAAGATGAAGATCGACACCGCGGCGGCCAGGCCGAACTCGGCGCCCTGCGCGCCGAAGGCCAGCCGGTAGGTGTACGTGATCAGCAGGTCGGTGGCCCCGTTGGTCGGGTTGTCCGGCGCGAACGGGCCGCCCTCGGTGGTCAACCAGATCGCGTTGATGTTGTTGAAGTTGTAGGCGAACGACGCGATCAGCAGCGGCGAGAGCGCGACCAGCAGCAGCGGCAGGGTGACCGCCCGGAACGACTGCCAGGGCGACGCGCCGTCGACCGAGGTGGCCTCGGTCAGCTCCCTGGGGATCGCCTGGAGCGCGCCCGTGGTCACCAGGAACATGTACGGGTACCCGAGCCAGAGCTGCACCAGCAACACCGCCAGCCGGGCCGACCAGGCCTCGCCGAACCAGTCGACACCGAGCCCGAACAGGTTGTTGACCAGGCCGAAGTCGGTGTTGAACATGTCCCGCCAGACCAGCAGCATCGCGAACGACGGCATCGCGTACGGCAGGATCAGGAACACCCGGTAGAGGTTGGTGCCCCGCATCCGGGGCGAGTGCAGGGCCAGGGCGATCGCCATGCCGAGTCCGAAGGTGAACCCGGTGGAGCCGACCGCGAAGGCGAAGTTCCACAGCAGGGTGCCGAAGAACGGGCCGGAGATGTCCGGGTCGGTGAGCACCCGGGCGAAGTTCTTGAACCCCACCCCGACCTGCCAGCCCTGGGCGAGCCGCTCGCCGTCGGCGGCGACGAAGGCACCGGTGTCCGGGTCGGCCGTCCAGGTCCTGCCGGTCTCGCCGTCGGTGACGCAGTCGCAGCCCCGGTCGTACGCCCGGACGGCCTTGCCCTCGTAGGCGCGGGACAGGCCGTTGGAGCGCACCGCGCCCCCGGAGGTCGGCACCACCAGCGCGGTGATCTCCTCGCTGCGTACGCTGGCCTGGCCGACGTTGAGCACGGTGTAGCCCTTGGCGGCGGTGACCCTGCCGCTGCCGGCGACGGTCACGTCGGCGGCGTCGAGTGGGCGCAGCCCGTCGGCGTCCCCGGCGGAGACCCGGCCGGTCCCCGGGTCGGTGAGCAGGAAGACCAGCGGGCCGGTGGTCGGATCGCCGGTGGTGGCGATGGCGAGGGCGTACTCGGCGGAGCCGGGGACCTGCTTGACCGAGGAGGTCTCGATGGCGACGATCGCGTCGTCCTTGGAGCCCCGGTGGCCGTCGCCGAAGTTCGTGAACGCGGTGCTCGCGGTGTAGAGCACCGGGAAGACCTGGAAGGCGATCAGGAAGATCGTTCCTGGCACCAGGTACTTGGCCGGGATGTGCCGGCGGGTCAGGTAGAGGTAGCCCAGGCCGACGGTGGTGACCGCCAGGACGGCGAGACCGACCCAGAGCCGGGCGGCGACGAGCGGGAAGGCCGCCCAGATCGCGATCCCGGCCACCAGGCCGAGCAGGACCACCTTGACGGCGAGGCCGGTCGCGGTGATCGGCGCGTGCTGGCGCGCGGTACGGGAGGTTTCCGGGGGCCCGGAACGCGCAGGCCCCCGGCCCGGGGCCTGCGGGGCAGGTCCCGGACCGGACAGCGTGCTCATTACTTGATCTGACCCGAGATCGTCTTGCCGGCGGCGGTGACGGTCTTCGCCGGGTCGGCACCGCCGATGACTGCCGCTTCGGCCTTGCCGAACGGGTCCCAGATCGCGGCCATGGCCGGGATCGCCGGCAGCACCTGGCCGCCCTTGCCCGCCTCGGAGAACTTGGCCAGGTCCGGGTCGGCACCCTTGACCTGGTCGAACGCGGCGGTCAACGCCGGCGGGCGCGGCTCGGCCTGGTAGAGCGCCACGGCCAACTCGGGCGTGGTCACGTAGTTGGTGACGAACTCCTGGGCCAGCGCCTTGTTCTTGCCCTTGGCGGCGACGTAGAACGCCTGGACGCCGACGAACGGCTGGGCCTGCTTGCCACCGGCGAAGCCGGGGACCGGGGAGATGTCGTAGGAGATGCCTGCCTTCTTGGCGTCGGCGATCGCCCACGGGCCGGAGACCAGGAAGGCGCACTTCTTACCGGTGAAGGTGGCGATCGAGTTCTCGCCGGTGATGGAGCGCTTGAGCGCGCCGTCGCCCTTCTCACCGAGCTTCGCGATCTTCTGGAAGGCCGCGATCGACTCCGGCTTGCCCACGCCGAGGTCCTTGGGGTCGTAGTCGCCGTTGGCGGCGGTGCCGAAGAGGTACCCGCCGGCCGAGGTGTACAGCGGGTAGATGTGGTAGGCGTCGCCGTTCTGTCCGGACTGGAGGCAGAGGATCTCGCTGGCCTTCTTGTCGGCCTTGAGCTTCTTGCCGGTGGCGACGAGGTCCTCGATCGTCTTGGGCGCCTCGGGGGCCAGCGCGGTGTTGCGGATCAGCGCGACGTTCTCGGTGGCGTAGGGGACGCCGTAGAGCTGACCGTTGAACGTCACCGCCTTGATCGCGGTCTCGTTGAAGCCGGACTTCTGCTCGGCGGCGAGCTGCACCGGGTCGATGGCCCCGTTCTGCACCAGGTTGCCGATCCAGTCGTGCGCGCCGACCACCACGTCCGGGCCGCTGCCCTGCTGGGAGGCGGTGACGAAGTTGGTCTGGAGGTCCTTGGAGACGGCCTGCACCTCGACGGTGACGCCGTTGTCCTGGCCGAACTTCTCGGCGAACGGCTTGAGGGCCGCGGTGCGCTTGTCGTCCGCCCAGATGACGAGCTTGCCGCCCGCCGCCTGGGAGGTGGCCTTGGTGGCCGGTTCGTCGTTGCTGTTGTCGCCGCCGCAGCCCGACGCGGCGAGCGCCAGGCCGAGAACGGTGACCACACCCGCGGTACGGATGCGCATCGGTACTCCTGTCGTCATGGCGAAGCCGACCACCGGGGGGAAGGGCGGCCTCGTCGTGGGAACACTGAAAGTTCTTGCTGACCGGCGCCGGGCAGGCCGCGCCGCTGCTGTCGCGTGTTGCCGGGACGTTAGCAAGAGGTTGCATATTATGGAAGGGCTTGCAGAGACGTACGCAAGAACTTGCCCTTGGGTTAAAGTTCCGCCATGCGCGCTCGACTGTCCGACATCGCCCAACAGGCCGAAGTCAGCGAGGCCACGGTGTCGCGGGTGCTCAACGACCGCCCCGGCGTGGCCCCCGAGACCCGGCAGGCCGTCCTGACCGCCCTCGACGTGCTCGGCTACGAGCGCCCGGCCCGGCTGCGCAAGCGCAGCGCCGGGCTGGTCGGGCTGGTGGTGCCGGAGCTGGAGAATCCGATCTTCCCGGCGTTCGCCCAGGTAATCGAGTCGACGCTGGCGCAGAGCGGGTTCACCCCGGTGCTGTGCACCCAGACCCCGGGCGGGGTCACCGAGGACGAGTACGTGGAGATGCTGCTCGACCGGCAGGTCTCCGGCATCGTCTTCGTCTCCGGCCTGCACGCCGACACGGCCGCCAACCACGACCGGTACCGCGCGCTGATCGCCCGGCCGCTGCCGGTCGTCATGATCAACGGGTACGCCCCCGGCATCGCCGCACCCTTCGTCTCCTGCGACGACCGGGAGGCCACCGAGCTGGCCGTGGCGCACCTGGTCGCGCTCGGGCACCGGCGGATCGGCCTGATCACCGGGCCGGACCGGTTCGTGCCGGTGCAGCGCCGGGTGGCCGGCTTCCGGGCCGCGATGACCCGGCTCGGCTCCACCGGCAGCGAGCTGGACGCGCTCGCCGAGCTGTCGCTGTTCGGCGTCGAGGGCGGCGAGGCCGCCGCCGGGCGACTGATCGAACGCGGGGTCACCGGGATCGTCTGCGGCTCCGACCTGATGGCGTTGGGTGCGGTCCGGGCCGGCCGGCAGCGCGGCCTGTCCGTCCCCGGCGAGCTGTCGGTGGTCGGCTACGACGACTCACCGCTGATGGCCTTCACCGACCCGCCGCTGACCACCATGCGGCAGCCGGTGGCCGCGATGGCGGTGGCGGCGGTCCGGGCCCTGGTCGACGAGATCAACGGGCACGCCGCCCCGCACTCGGAATACCTGTTCCGCCCGGAGCTGGTGGTACGCGGATCGACCGCGGTGGCCGGCCAGGCCGGCCCGGGCCGGCCCCACCCGGCACCCACCGCCCTCGCCGTCCCCGCCTGAGCCACGCCCCAGTTCCACTGCCGCCCCGCCTCCGCCTGAGCTGCGGAGCCCGCATCTGCGCCCAGGCCGCGAGCCACCCGACCTGCCAGCCTGCCCGGCCCACCTGATCCGCCGGCCCACCTGATCCGCCATTCCACCTGATCCGCCAGCCCGCCCGGTCCGGCGGCGAACCGACGCCGGACCGGGCGGATGCGGCGCTCCGTCGCCGGTCCCACCTCCCGGCTGCTGGGACGGGGGCGGGCCGACCCCACCCTGGCCGCGGGTGACGGGCGTCATTTCTTGCGCAAGCCCTGCTTGACTCTTGCAGCATTCGGCCGGCATTCTCTCCACACCCGCGTCCGTCACCCACCACCGCGCGGGTGCCGCCGTCCCGCCACAGAACGGGGAGCTCCGCCGATGACCGCCGCCACCGACCCCACGCCGCAGACCTCCGACGACTGGTGGCGTGCCGCGGTCGTCTACCAGGTGTACGTCCGCAGCTTCGCCGACTCCGACGGCGACGGCGTCGGCGACCTCGGTGGCATCCGGCAGCGGCTGCCCTACCTGCGTGACCTCGGCGTGGACGCGCTCTGGCTCACCCCGTTCTACACCTCGCCGCAGATCGACGCCGGCTACGACGTGGCCGACTACCGCGACGTCGACCCGCTCTTCGGCAGTCTCGCCGACTTCGACGCCATGATCGCCGACGCGCACGCGCTGGGCCTGCGGATCATCGTGGACCTGGTGCCCAACCACACCTCCAGCGCGCACCCGTGGTTCACCGCCGCCCTCGCCGCCGGCCCCGGCTCCCCGGAGCGGGAGCGTTATCTGTTCGCCGACGGTCAGGGCGCGCACGGTGAGCTGCCGCCGAACGACTGGGAGAGCATCTTCGGCGGCCCCGCCTGGACCCGGCTGCCCGACGGCCAGTGGTACCTGCACCTGTTCGACCCCGCCCAGCCCGACCTGAACTGGCGGCACCCGCAGGTGCGCGCCGAGTTCGAGGACGTGTTGCGGTTCTGGCTCGACCGGGGCGTCGACGGGTTCCGCATCGACGTCGCCCACGGGATGATCAAGGCGGAAGGGCTGCCGGACGTCGGCTTCAACTCGATGACCACCGGCCGGCGTCAGTCGGAACTGCTCGGCAAGGGCCGGCTGCCCTACTTCGACCAGGACGAGGTGCACGACATCTACCGGGCCTGGCGGCCGATCCTGGACAGCTACCCCGGTGGCCGGATGGCGGTGGCCGAGGCGTGGGCGGAGACCCCGCAGCGACTGGCCCGCTACATCGGCCCGGACGAGCTGCACCAGGCGTTCAGCTTCGACTTCCTCGACGCCACCTGGTCGGCAGACTCGTTCCGCAAGGTGATCGACACCGCGCTGGCCGAGTCGACGATCGTCGGTGCGCCGACCACCTGGGTACTGTCCAACCACGACCGGCAGCGGCACGTCACCCGGTACGGCGACGGCGAGATCGGCCTGCGCCGGGCCCGCGCCGCCGCCCTGCTGATGCTGGCCCTGCCCGGCTCCACCTACCTCTACCAGGGTGAGGAACTCGGCCTTCCCGAGGTGCTGGACCTGCCCGACGCGCTCCGCCAGGACCCGGCGTTCCTGCGTACCGGGGAGAGCCGCGACGGCTGCCGGGTGCCCATCCCGTGGAGTGGCGAGCTGGCCCCGTACGGCTTCGGTCCGCAGGGCAGCGCGCTGAGCTGGCTGCCGGCCCCGGCGACCTGGCGGGCCCTCTCGGTGGCCGCCCAGACCGGGACGCCCGGCTCGACGCTGGAGCTGTACCGGGCGGCGCTGCGGGTGCGGCACGAGCACCCGGCGTTGGCCGCCACCGCCGGCCCGGTGGTCTGGTTGGAGACCGGGCCCGGCGTGCTGGCGTTCCACCGGGCCGCCGACGACGCCCGGCTGACCTGCGTGGTCAACCTCAGCGGCGCCCCGGTCCGGATCGACGGGTACGGCCACCCCCTGGTGGCCAGCGCCGACCTCACCGAGCAGGACACCGGACACGTCCTGCCGGTGGACGCCGCCGCGTGGTTCGAACGGCGCTGAGCCGGGTAACCCGCCTTTGACCTGGTCGTCCGTTGTGCCCCGCGCCGACGGGCGACTGGGCTGCCGACCCCTTGTGGTGGGGGGTGAAGGTGGCACCGGCGTCCCGGGAGGTCCGCTTCCCGGGGTGCCGGTGCACCACCGCGCACCGGCGTCGCCCGACCCGTCAGCGCCCGCGCAGCAGCCCCGCGATCCGCCCGAAGCCCGCCCGCACCTGCGCCTCGGTCGGTACGGGCGGCGGCTGCGGCCGGTCGGGCCCGGCGACCGCCTCGTCCTCCTGCTCGTCGAGGATGTCCTGCTCGTCGAGGACGTCGTCGAAGTCCCCGTAGAGGTCGGCCGCCTCGATCCGGGCCTCCTCGTCGGCGGCGGCGAGTTGCGACGCGGCGATCTCCTGACGGATCTCCCCGGGCGACAGCGCGGGCACCAGCGGTTCGACCACCGCCATGAACCGTTCGTCGGCCACCACCGCCTCGGCCAGGGCCAGCGCGTGCGGTCGCTCGTACGGCCCGCAGACCACGGGTTCCCACTCGGCCGGATCGGCGAGCGGGCCGAACGTGACGATCCAGGGCAGGGTGAGCAGCGGCGAGTCGTCCGGCAGGTCCAGCGTCACGAGTGCGCCCACCGGCTCATCATGTCGGCTCGGCCTCGAACGTGGGCAGTATTCGCCTCAACCCACGGTGACCCGACTCAGCAGCGGCGGAGGCGACCGGCCGGTCCTGACGTCGTGCCGCCTCGGATCAGCGCGCGTTCAGGCTGAGCATGAGATTCTCGTCGGCATTGTGGATCGCGAGCAGTTCGAACCGGGTGGACTGCCGAATATGATCACTCGGAGCGGAGAAATCCGCCTTCAGTAGCCAGTCGAGCGTCGCCGTGCGCTCCTTGGCAGTGAGGACCGGACCGAGGCAACCCTCGACCAGGTTCTTCAACAGAAGCCGCTGCACGGAACCACGGAGCTTCACCCTGCAGAAGATGTGCGCCACTTCGTTCCGGCGGTACTTGTCCGGCTGACCGACCGCAGCCGCCAGCTCGTCCCGCGTGCCCGGCAAGGTCACATTGACGATGCGCAGCGCACCGTCGACCGTGACCGGGCCGGACCAACGCTCGACCCAGGCGTCCGTGACCTTGGCCGGGGTGATGCCGGCGAACGCCGGAACGGGTCCGGTGCGGGTGGCGGTGGGGGTCGGTGGCGGCAGGGGTTCGCCTCTGTCTCCCTGCGTGCCGGGGGGCCGCTGGGGGGCCGCGCTCCTGTCGCGCCACACCACGGCGGTCAGGAGTAGGGCCAACACCACGACAGGCACCGTCAGCAGGAGCCACCTTCTTGACGTCTTCGACGTCGTCCCGCCATCCGCCGGCACCGATCCGGCTTCCCGTTCGAACTCGTTCACTATTGTGCCCCCCGTGTCACATTTAATCGGCAATGGTGCCACCACACATTGCCAGCCATCATGGAGAATAGCCGCGCAATGAACATTTGTCAATATTGCGCATTCAGATCAACCTCTGCAACTATCAAACTCGCGGCAATCGCCGCGGAAATCCACGGGGAGGATTACTTGACAAAGCTGCGAACAGCGACGCTGGCCGCACTGACCTGCGCGAGCCTTGTCGCAACCCTGCCACCGACAGCACCTGCGGCAGCCGCGAGCTGCAGCCGGACCGGTTGCAATGGCAAGATGGCGTCCGCCAATGGATGCATCACCGGCGCCTATGCCATCTCCAGCTTCAGTCGCGTGGACGGAAATGATCCGGACGGCACCGTGGCACACGGCGACCTCTACTATTCACCAGCCTGCGGCGCAATGTGGGGCGACTACACTGCCACCTATTTTGCCGACGGTTCCACCGTTCGCCTGGACTGGCAGCCCACGTACGGCGGACTGACGCAGACAGCGGCCTCACTGAGCGTGAACGGTAGCGGCAACTACGTCACCACGATGTTCAGCTGGGAGTACTCGCTGCAACTGTGCGCGTCGTCGCCATCGGGCAACCCGGAAGGCAATGAAACCTGCACCGCATGGCGATGACCACTTATCCGGCATGGCAACACCCTGCCACTGACCGACGCTTTTTTGAAACGGGGGGAAGTTGAAAAGAACCAGTAGGAAAACATGTGCGGCCATAGCCGTACTGGTCGCCCTCGCCGGCACCGCGAATGCGGTGCCAGCTGCGGCGCAGGGGCGGCCGGCCGGAGCCTCCACCACAGATCCGTCAGCGGTCCACGACCCCGACACAGCACTCGGGAAGAACTGGCCCGCCTCCTCTGACGTCCTGGTCACCGGGGTGGGCGACAGTAACGGCTTCCACCTCTATATCGCCCGGGAACGCAACGCCTTCGCCTGGTCCACGTTGGCCACCCTGTCGGCCTCGTCGCTGGACATGGGTCCGTGGATGGGTGAGACCTGCGTGACCGGCTCCGGCCGTTACGCGGTAGCGGTGTTCGCGCCGAAGATGGCCGCCAACAAGCCCAATCTGGTGCGGGCCGGAGGGATCGCCGCAGTAGTCGACATCGCCAGCGGCAAGTCGACCACCGTGGCGACAGGGTTGCAGCTGGCCTACTTCAACCCCGCTTGCGGACCGGACGACCGGGTACTGCTCACCCGTGCGGTCGGGGAGGACATGCAACTGACCGATCTGCTCACCGTGGATGCGGCCGCTCACCGGGTCACCCGTACCCGGCGGATCGCGGCCCAGCTCACCACACCGGCGCCGTCGGCCGACGGCGACTACGGCATCGCCCGGGGACATCTGGTGAAGGTCGACCCGACCGGGGCACTCACCGAGGTGGCCCGCCCGGCCGGTCCGGTCTCTACTCTTCGCGGCACCGCGCGCAGCGGCGTCGATCTGGTCGCCATCTCGGGCGAGCGGGCCGTGGCCCAGCGGTACCAGGCAGACCGGCTCCGGACCGTCGTCGTCGGCGGCAAGGGTCACCTGCAGCTGATGGGCCAGGCAGGCGGACGGAACGTGCTCGTCGGCACCGCACCCGCCCCCGACCGCAGTTGGCCGGATCTGACGGTGATCAGATCGGACCGTCAAGTCCGAGCCGTCTCCGCACGGGGTCACCTGCTGGCCGAGGACGTCGCCACCGCACAGGGCCAGCAGGCGGTACGCGCACCTTTGTCGCCCGCAGACCGGGCCGACGCCGGCCGGGTACAGGTGGCAGTCCAGGCGACCGCCAGCGGCCGCCGCTCCACCGTCACCTTCGACACCTCCCGGACAGCGCCTCGGCTCGATGCGATACCGACCCGCGCGGCGGCCGCGCCGACCGCGAGCGCACCGGCCGTCGACCCGACGATCTCGAGCCCGAAGTGCGCCGTCCGGCGCAACGACCCGAAGGTTCAGGCGCAGCAGGCAAGCGCCGGCATGGTCGAATGGGCGGTGGACCGGGCGGTACACGGCACCCTCACCACCTCCCGTCCGGCCAACTACCTGAAGTCAGGGCTGCCCTCCTACAGCCCGCAAGGGCTGTTCCCGAAGCGTGCGGTGGCCGGCGGCGGTGAAGTGCCGGCACAGCTCATGCTGGGCATCCTGGCCCAGGAGACGAACCTCTCCCAGGCCTCCTGGCACGCCGTCCCCGGCGACCTGGGCAACCCGCTGATCGCCGACTACTACGGCAACGCCGGAGCCAGTATCGACGTCATCAACTACCCGAAGGCCGACTGCGGGTACGGCATCGGCCAGGTGACCACGGGAATGAGCGTCGGCGACACGGTCTACAGCCGCAACCAGCAGATCGCGATCTCAGTCGACTACGCGGCGAACATCGCCGCCGGGCTCAACATCCTGATCGACAAGTGGAACCAGATCTACAACGAACCGCTCGGTCGGAGCACCCTCAACAACAACGATCCCACCTGGATCGAGAACTGGTTCCTCGCCGTCTGGGCCTACAACAGCGGCTATCACCCGAGTAGCGAGGCCAGCAACAACAACGGCCGATGGGGCATCGGTTGGCTGAACAACCCGGCCAATCCGACCTACGACCCGGCCCGGGCGGGATTCCTGCGGAACTCGTACGCCGATGCGGAGACGCCGGGCCACTGGTCGTACCCGGAACGCATCATGGGCTGGGTGGAAACCCCGCAGCTGAAGGGCTACCCGATCGCCACGGAGGCGTACGCCCAGCCGACATACGGTGCCAAATCTCCGACCTACCCGAGCCGCTTCACCAAGGTGCTGTCGCTGCCGGGCATCTACACGTTCTGCTCGCCGACCATCAACAGTTGCACCCCGAACACCGCGAGTCCGTGCCCGGCCGACAGTGAGGCCTGCTGGTGGCACGGCAGTGCCAGCTTCGCCAACTGCATCGCCGCGGCATGTGCGAAGGAAAAGCTGACCTACGGCTCGACGTCCGCAGAGCCGGGGGTACAGCGGGTCTACGACCGGGACTGCTCGGTCTTCACCGGCAACTCCGATCCGGACAAGGACGCCACCCGTAAGAGCAGCATCGTGTACACCACGATCGACTCGTCACAGTACGCGCTGGGCTGCACCAGCGACCCGAACGACGGCAAGTTCACCCTCCGTGCCGGTTCGCCGACGGGCAGCACGAACGCCCTCTACGCGGACATCGACCTGCATCAACTGGGCGCCGGCTACCAGGGGCACATGTGGTTCAGTCACGTCTATCCGACGGTCAACGGAAGCGCCAACCCCAAGCACAACCTGGTCGGCGCTTGGACACCTAACCTGGACCTGCAACCGGGAGAACGGATGCGGTTCGACATCGTCGCGCACCTGCCCAGCCACGGGGGCGAGTACGAGAACGCAGAATACGTCATCCGCGGCGGCAACGACGGCAGCGAGTACACCTGCGAACTGGATCAGGGCACCGGGCTGCCCGGGATCAACGGTCACGACAAGTGGGTTTACCTGGGTGCCTACAATCTGGGTCGTGGATCGTATGTGCTGCTGAACAATTCAGGGCCCGGCAGCAACGTCGACATCGCCTGGGACGCCATGGCGTTCGTCCCCATCGCCAACCGCACCGGCCACGACTGCAAGGATCCCTACTAGCAGCGCCGACATCGGACCGACCAGCCGATGCGCAATGTCAGCAAACGCCCCCGGTGACGAGTACCGCGTCACCGGGGGCGTTTGCCCTGTCCTCGGCTCGGTTCTGTCAGGGTGTGTCCAGGGCGGCGCGGACCAGGGCCAGCGCCCGGTCGGACGGCACCCCCAGCCGGGCTGCCTCCTCGGCGTACCGGGTGGCCGCCCGCTGCAACCGGTCCGCCGCGTCGTCCCGCCCCGGGGCGACGAAGCTGCCGTGCCGGCCCCGGGTCTCCAACAGCCCGGCCGACTCCAGCTCCCGGTAGGCGCGGGCCACCGTGTTCACCGCCAGCCCCAGCTCGGCCGCGAACTGCCGCACCGGGGCCAGGCGGGTGCCCACCGCCAACCGGCCGTCGCCGATCATCGCGGCGAGCTGCGCCCGCACCTGCTCGTACGGGGGCACCGCCGAGCCCGGGTCGATCTCGATCAGCATCAGCCCGCTCCTCCCGGCGTACCCGGATCGGTCTCGGTCTCGACGTCGGCCTCGACGTTGACCTGCCGCATCACCGCACCCTCGGAGAGGTCGACGACCCGGCCGTGCCGGCTGGTGGCGGCGAGCGCGGCACCGAAGAGCACCAGCTGGTTGAGCAGGTAGAGGTAGAGCAGCACGGCCACCGCACCGGCCACCACCGCGTACGCCGGGTTCCGCTCGGTCCGCACGATGTAGAACCGGCCGACCGTGTTGAGCAGGGTGATCCCGACCGCCACCAGCAGCACCACCGGCCGCAGCCGTCGCCGGCTCATCCGCAGCCGGGGCACCACCACCAGCAGCGCCGTCGCCAGCACCGCGTTGACCAGCACGCTGAGCACCGCGCTGATGGTGGTCAGCCCCACCGAGCCGGTGGCCCGCAGCAGGAACCGCAGCACCGACTCCAACGCGTCCACCGCCGCCACCGAGACGCCGAGCATGACGAAGACCAGCAGCAGCACGCCCAGGTCCACCAGCGGACGGACCAACAGGTTGCCCGGTTGCTGGTTGAAGCCGTACATCAGCCGCTGCGACGACCGGATCGCCTCCACCCAGCCGATCCCGGTGAAGACCAGGATGACCAGGCCCACCACCCCGACCGCGTTGCTACTCTCGGCGATCTGCTGCGGGTCGAGGAAGGGCAGGTTGTCCCGCAGGAACGCCGCCACCGCGTCGGAGACCTCGTCGTTGTCCTCCAGGATCGCCCCGAAGACCGAGTACGCCACCAGGGCGAGGGCGAAGACCGCGAAGAAGCCGTAGTAGGCGATGGCGGCGGCCAACCGTCCGCCCAGCACCTCGCCGTAGAGGTCCACCGCCCGCCAGACATGGTCGAGCCGCGGCCACCGGTGCCGGGCCACGGCGAACCGGCGGTCCATGCCGGCCGTCCACCGGCCCCACGCATCCACCACGTCATCCTCGCCGATCTGTCGTCACCGGGCCCGCCAACCGGCCGCCGGCGGAAGGGGTGCCGGCCACCGGCGGACGGGGGTGCCGCCCGTGCTGGCGCTGCGACCGGACACCGGCGGGCGGGTCAGCCGCCGAGCCGGAAGTCCCGGCGCGGCTGCCACCGGGTCTGACCGCTGTGCGAGAACAGGGTGAACGCCTCCACCTCGAACATCGCCGAGAAGTCCGCCAGGTCCTCGTACGCCCGGTCCAGCGCCTCGGGGGCGACGTCCTGCGCCACGGTGACGTGCGGGTGGTACGGGAAGCGCAGCTCCCGGTGCAGCTGGGGCGCGGCGTTGATGGCGGCGGCGAGCAACTCGCACTCGCTGATCCCGGCCGCCACCGCGACGAAGACCACCTGGGTCACTGGCCGGAACGTGCCGGTGCCCCGCAGATGCAGGGTGAACGGCAGGTGGGTGGCGGCCACCTCGGCCAGATGCGCCTCAACCGCCCCCAACGCGGCCACCGGGATCTCGGTCGGACCGAGCAGTGTCACGTGCGCCGGGACGACCTGCGGGTCACCCGTCTGCACCCGCCGTCGGGTGAGCAGCTCACCCCACGGCTCCGGGATGTCCACCGCGATCCCGATCTGGATGGTGTCGCCGGCCACCGGAACCTCGTCCCTGCGATCCACGCTCCGCGCCACCCCTCCGGCCATCGTCTCGACCCGTACCGCCGCCCCGCCCACGACTACTCGAAGCGGACCGGCGCCAGGAACCCGACCCGCTCG
Organism: Micromonospora sp. NPDC049257; assembly: GCF_040678915.1. Classification (NCBI taxonomy): domain Bacteria; kingdom Bacillati; phylum Actinomycetota; class Actinomycetes; order Micromonosporales; family Micromonosporaceae; genus Micromonospora; species Micromonospora sp. NPDC049257. The sequence continues at coordinate 6,334 of NZ_JBFAQU010000011.1, read as the reverse complement.
TACGCTGTGCGCAGCGTCGGCACGGTGACCTCGCGGGCCTTCTCCGCACCGGCGGCGAGCAGCTTGTCGAGCTGGGCGGGATCGTCGAGGTACCCCCGGGTGCGTTCCTGGATCGGGGTGACGAACTCGCGGACCACCTCGCCCAGCTCCTTCTTGAGATCGCCGTACCCCCGGCCCGCGTACGCGGCCACCAGGTCGTCGATGCTCCGGCCGGACAGCGCGGAGTGGATGGTGAGCAGGTTGGACACCCCGGGCTTGGTCTCGGTGTCGAAGACGATCTCCCGGCCGGTGTCGGTCACCGCCGAGCGGATCTTCTTGGCCGAGCGGGCCGGATCCTCCAACAGGTCGATGATGCCGGTCGGTGAGGACGACGACTTCGACATCTTCGCCGTCGGCTCCTGAAGATCCGTGATCTTGGCAGTGTCCTTGACGATGTGCGGGGCGGGCACCGTGAAGGTCGGCCCGAACAGCGAGTTGAACCGCTGGGCCAGATCCCGGGACAGCTCCAGGTGCTGCCGCTGGTCCTCGCCGACCGGCACCGCGTCGGCCTGGTAGAGCAGGATGTCGGCGGCCTGGAGGATCGGGTACGTGAACAGGCCGACGCTGGACCGGTCGCTGCCCTGCTTCTGCGACTTGTCCTTGAACTGGGTCATCCGGCTCGCCTCACCGAAACCGGTGATGCAGCCCAGCACCCAGGCCAACTGCGCGTGCTCGGGCACCTGCGACTGGACGAACAGGGCGCTGCGCTCCGGATCGATACCGACCGCGAAGAGCTGCGCGGCGGCCACCCGGGTGCGCTGCCGCAGCACCGCCGGATCGTGCCCGGCGGTGATCGCGTGCAGGTCGACCACGCAGTAGAACGCCTCGTGGGTGTCCTGCAACGCCACCCAGTGCCGCACCGCGCCCAGGTAGTTGCCGAGGTGGAACGAGTCGGCCGTCGGCTGGATGCCGGAGAAGACGCGGGGGCGGGCGGGAACGTCGGACATGCCGGCAATTCTGTCAGCAACCTCCGGCGTACGTCATGACGGGCCGGCGGGTCGACTCGCCGCCGGTTCCGCCGCGGCGGTGACCTCCCGTACCGACGCCCGCGCGACGTCGGCCGGTGCCGCGGCAGCGGCGGCCTCCCGGCGCGGCTCGGGCAGGCGGGCGGCGGAGACCGCGACCCGGGACACCCGACGCCCGTCGAGGGTGAGCACCCGCAGCAGCCAGCCGTCGGCCGGGTCCGTCGCCGACGGATCGTCCGACGCGGTGACCGGGACCTCGTCCCCGGCCACCGGGAGCCGGCCGAGCGCCGCCATCACGTACCCGCCGACCGTCTCGTAGGGGCCGGTGGGCAGCGGCACCCCGGTCCGTTCGGCGAAGTCGGCCAGGTTGAGCCGGCCGTCCACCACGGCCGGCAGACCGGCCGACACCGGTTCGGGTGGACCGGCGTGCTCGTCGTGGATCTCCCCGACCAACTCCTCGATCAGGTCCTCGCAGGTGACGATGCCGGCGGTGCCGCCGTACTCGTCGACCACCACGGCGAGGTGGTGGCCCTCCCGGCGCATCTCGGTCAGCGCGGCGAGCACCCGCTTACTGCCGGGCAACCGCTTCACCTCCCGGCTCACCCGGCCCACCGTGGTCGCCCGGTCCAGGTCGGGGCGCAGCAGCACGTCGCGCAGGTGGACGAAGCCGACCACGTCGTCGTGGGTGCCGTCGACCACCGGGTAGCGGGTGTGCGGCTCGGCCCGGACCAGCCGTTCGGCCTCGGCGAGGGTCAGTCCGGCGGCGAGGAAGACCACCTCGGTGCGGGGCATCATCACCTCGCGGACCAGACTGGCCCCGGCGACCAGCACCTCGTCGATGATCCGCCGTTCGTCGGGGTCGAGCACGGTGTTCGCGGCGACCAGGTCACGCAGTTCGTGCTCGCTGATCCGTTCCCGACCGGCGGCGGGGCTGGCGCCGAGCAGGTCGGTGACGAGCCGGGTGGCGCCGTCGGCGGCCCGGACGACCAGCCGGGCGACACCGCGGGCCACCGGCCCGGGTACGCGTCTGGTCCGCCCCGGCGCGCGTCTGCGGGGCCCGGGACCGCCCGCTTCCCGCATGGAAGTGATGGTAGGGCCGCCAACCACGAACGGTGGACGATGTGCGGATCTGTTCAACTATGAAGGTTCGTGATGGAATAGTGCCGACCCCGCGACGCACAGCGCGACGACAGCACCCGCCCGTAGGGTGATCACGAACGGCCGCAGCGGGCGCGGCCAGGCAGGAGGACCGACGTGAAACTGCTCGTCACCGGCGGCGCCGGGTTCATCGGCAGCGTGGTGACCCGGATGCTGCTCGACGCCGGCCACCAGGTGACGGTCCTGGACGACCTGCGCACCGGCCACCGGGCCGCACTGGCCCCCGACGCCACCCACGTCGACCTGCCCGTGCACGAGGCCGCCCGGGTCCTCACCCCCGACGCCGGCTACGACGGGGTGCTGCACTTCGCCGCGCTGATCGCCGCCGGCGAGTCGATGGTCCACCCCGAGCGGTACTGGCACGCCAACACGGTCAGCTCCATCGCGTTGGTCGACGCCGTCCGGGCCGCCCGGGTGCCACGCCTGGTCTTCTCCTCCACCGCCGCCGTCTACGGCAACCCGGTCGAACTGCCCATCCCGGAGACCGCCGTCAAGGCCCCGACCAACACGTACGGCGCCACCAAGCTCGCCGTCGACCTGGTGCTCACCTCCGAGGCGACCGCACACGACCTCGCCGCCGTGTCGCTGCGCTACTTCAACGTCGCCGGCGCCTACCTGCGCGACGGCCTCGCCATCGGCGAACGGCACGACCCGGAGACCCACCTCATCCCCATCGCCCTCGACGTCGCCGCCGGCCGCCGGGAGAAACTCCAACTCTTCGGCGACGACTACCCCACCGTCGACGGCACCTGCGTGCGCGACTACATCCACGTCGAGGACCTGGCCCGCGCCCACCTGTTGGCGCTCACCGCCGCCGTGCCCGGCCGGCACCGCATCTACAACCTCGGCAACGGCAACGGCTTCACCAACCGGCAGGTAGTCGACGTGGTCCGTGAGGTCACCGGCCACCCGGTGCCCGTCGAGACCGCTCCCCGCCGCGAGGGCGACCCGGCCGAACTCGTCGCCTCCTCGGCACTGGCCCGCCAGGAGTTGGGCTGGGTGCCCGAGAAACCGACCCTGACCGACATGGTGGGCGACGCCTGGGCGTTCTACCGCTCGCACGTGCTGGAGCAGTCGTGACGGGCCGGCCCGACGTCGCCGACCGCGCCACCGCCGGCTTCTCCTCCGGGTACGACGCGACGCCCGCCGGACGCTGGGCGGCACCCGGACGGGTCAACCTGATCGGCGAGCACACCGACTACAACGACGGATTCGTGCTGCCCTTCGCCCTTCCGCTGCGTACCGTGGTCGCCGCCGGCCCGCAGCCCGGCGAACGCTGGACGGTCCGGTCGGAGATCGCCGACCGGCCGGTCGACTTCGGCGCCACCGAGGCCGACACCCCGGGACGGGTCACCGGCTGGGGTGGGTACGTCGCCGGCGTGGTCTGGGCCCTGCGCGAAGCCGGGTACGCCGTCCCCGGCGCCCGGCTGGCCATCGCCTCGGACGTGCCGCTCGGCTCCGGGCTCTCCTCCTCGGCGGCCCTGGAAGCGGCGGTACTCACCGCCCTGGTCGACCTGGGCGGGTTGGACCTGCCCGACGAGCACCGCCCCCGGCTGGCCCAGCGCGCCGAGAACGGCTACGTCGGTGCGCCGACCGGCATCATGGACCAGTCGGCGGTGCTCCGCTGCCGCGCCGGCCACGCCCTCTTCCTCGACTGCCGGGACGAGACAGTCGAACACATCCCGTTCGACCTGGACGCCGCCGACCTGGCCATCCTGGTGATAGACAGCCGCGCCCCGCACCGGCACGCCGACGGCGAGTACGCCTCCCGCCGCGCCGCCTGCGAACGGGCCGCCGCCCTGCTCGGGGTGCCGGCGCTACGCGACGTGCCGGCCGCCGGCCTCGACGACGCCCTGGCCCGGCTGCCCGACGACGAGACCCGACGCCGGGTCCGGCACGTGGTCACCGAGAACCAGCGGGTGCTCGACACCGTCGCACTGCTGCGCGCCGGCCGGGTGCCCGAGATCGGGCCGCTGCTGACCGCCTCGCACGCCTCCATGCGGGACGACTTCGAGATCACCGTCCCCGAGGTCGACACCGCCGTCGAGGCGGCGCTCGCGGCCGGCGCCCTCGGTGCCCGGATGACCGGCGGCGGCTTCGGCGGCTGCGTCCTCGCCCTGGTCGAAGCGGCGGCTGCGGAACCGGTGGCGGCGGCCGTCCGTACCGCCTACGCCGAACGCGGCTTCTCCACCCCCACCACCCTCACCGCCCACCCCTCCCCCGGCACCACCCCCCTCCCCTAACCCCACCCCACCCTCGCTCCCACCCCACCCTCGCCCCCACCCCGCCCTCGCCCGCCCCCGCCTTCGCCCCGTTGATCAAGAGGTTTACGTCAACCCACCAGCAAAATCTGACCAAAAGCTCTTGATCACCGGGGCGAGACGGGCAGCCGGACATGAGGCGCGGCAGGGCCGGTGGGGCGGGGAAAGGCGCGGTGGGGCTCGGTGATCAAGAGCTTTGCGTCGTCTGCCGGGCGGAAACTGACGCAAAGCTCTTGATCACCGAGAGCCGATGAGGCGGGACGGGACGAGGCGGGATTGGGCGGGGCGCTGGGTGGGGTGGGTCAGGCGGTGTCGACGATCATGCCGGAGGCTACGGTGCGGTTGGTGGCCTCGTCGATGATGATGAAGCCGCCGGTGGTGCGGTTGCGGCGGTACTCGTCGGCCAGCAGCGGGACGGTGGTGCGCAACCGGACCCGGCCGATCTCGTTGAGTCGCAGCTCACTGGCGGTCTCGTCGCGATGCAGGGTGTTCACGTCGAGGCGGTAGTACAGGCCACGCACGATCGTCCGCGCCGTCCGGGTGGTGTGCTTGATCGTGTACTTGCCGCCGACCTGGAGCGGGCGGGTCTCGTCCATCCAGCAGACCATCGCCTCGATGTCCTGCGAGACGGTCGGGGCGTTGTTCGGCCGGCAGATCATGTCTCCGCGCGAGATGTCGATCTCGTCGTCGAGGCGGACGGTGACCGACATCGGCGGGAACGCCTCGTCGACCGGGCCGTCGGCGGTGTCGATCGAGGCGATCCGGCTGGTGAAGCCGGACGGCAGGACCATCACCTCGTCGCCGGGCTTGAGGACCCCGGAGGCGACCTGCCCGGCGTAGCCCCGGTAGTCGGTGACCGTGGTCGACTGGGGGCGGATCACGTACTGCACCGGGAACCGGACGTCGACCAGGTTGCGGTCCGAGGCGATGTGCACGTGCTCCAGGTGATGCAGCAGTGACGGGCCCTCGTACCACGGCATGTGCTCCGAGCGGGTGACGATGTTGTCGCCGCGCAGCGCGGAGATCGGCACCACGGTCAGGTCCGGCGCGTCGAGTTTCGCCGCGAAGGCGGTGAACTCGTCGGCGATCTGCTCGAAGACCTCCTGGGAGTAGTCGACCAGGTCCATCTTGTTGACGCACAACACCAGGTGCGGCACCCGCAGCAGCGAACACAGGAACGCGTGCCGCCGCGACTGCTCCACCAGGCCCTTACGGGCGTCCACCAGGATCAACGCCAGATCGGCCGTGGACGCGCCCGTCACCATGTTGCGGGTGTACTGGGTGTGCCCCGGGGTGTCGGCGATGATGAACTTGCGCCTGGGCGTGGCGAAGTAGCGGTACGCCACGTCGATGGTGATGCCCTGCTCCCGTTCGGCCCGCAGGCCGTCGGTGAGCAACGCCAGGTTGGTGTACTCGTCACCCCGGGCCGCGCTGACCGCCTCCACCGCCGCCAACTGGTCGGTGAACAACGACTTCGTGTCATACAGCAACCGACCGATCAGGGTCGACTTGCCGTCGTCCACACTGCCCGCGGTCGCGAACCGCAGCAGATCCATCGGCCGGGCCTCGACCTCGGGTGACACCGTCTCGGCGCTCATCAGAAGTAGCCCTCCCGCTTGCGGTCCTCCATGGCGGCCTCGCTGACCCGGTCGTCGCCCCGGGTCGCGCCCCGCTCGGTGATCCGCGTCGCGGCCACCTCGTCGATCACCTTCTCCACCGTGTCGGCATCCGAGCGGACGGCCGCCGTGCAGGAGGCGTCGCCGACCGTGCGGTACCGCACCCGGGCCTTGAACCGCTGCTCGCCGGCCCGGGGCTGGAAGAACTCGTTGACGGCGTAGAACATGCCGTCGCGTTCGATCACCTCACGGTCGTGCGCGTAGTAGATCGACGGCAACGGCACCCGCTCCCGCG